>JAITCX010000181.1 GCA_031282945.1 Elusimicrobiota bacterium | reverse complement strand
GGATTATAAATAAGCGTGCCGACAATATCGGCAGGCAAAAGATCGGGCGTAAACTGAATGCGCTTAAACCCCGCGTCAATTGAGTTAGCCAAAGTTTTAACAGCCAAAGTTTTGGCAAGGCCGGGCAGTCCTTCCAACAAAATATGCCCGTCAGCTAAAAGTCCAACTAGAATCCGCTCAAGCATATATCTCTGCCCAACAATCACTTGCGAAATTTCGCCCAACAATTTTTCTAAGCTGATACTCTCCTGTTTTATTTGCGCATTTAGTTTGTCTATATCTACCATATTTCCTTTCCTCCATTACTTTCGGACATTTCCGTTTCCATACACGATATATTTTGTGGTGGTTAATTCTTGTATGCCCATAGCGCCGCGGGCATGCAGCTTTTGCGTTGAAATGCCTATTTCGCTGCCCAAACCAAAAACGCTCCCGTCATGCAATCTCGTTGAAACATTGACCATCACCGCCGCGGAATCTACCTCCGCTACAAAAATTTCGGCCGCAACTTTATCGTTTGTAACAATCGCGTCAGTATGCTGCGACCCATATTTATTTATATGATCTATAGCTTCTTCTAAACTATCCACAACTTTTATTGAAATTACTAAATCGTGATATTCGGCCGCCCAATCCTCCTCAACCGCCTCTTGAATTTTTGAGTTTGCAACGGTATGGCGCACCTGTTCATCGCCTTTTATGATAACGCCGCGTTTTAAATATTCATTGCAAATTATAGGCAAAAATTTATCCGCAATATCTTTATGCACAAGCAGAGTTTCTATTGCATTGCAGACGCCGGGTCTTTGGCATTTTGCATTTACCGCTATTTTTATCGCCAAATCTAAATCGCAAGACTTGTCTATATACAAATGGCATAATCCGCTGCCATGCGAGAGGACGGGAATAAGCGAATTCTTTTTTATAAATGTGACCAGATCATGAGAGCCGCGCGGAATAATTAAATCTATAAATTTATCTAAAGCCAGCAATTCATTGACGGCGCTTCTGTCTATAGAATCTATAAAGCAAATCGCCCCCTCAGGCAGTCCCGCTTTGATGCCTGCCTCATAAATTATCTGCACCAAAACCCTGTTTGATTCTATCGCCTCGCTGCCGCCTTTTAAAACAACAGCATTGCCTGATTTTAGGCAGAGCGATGCCGCATCCACGCTGACATTGGGACGCGCCTCGTAAATTATGGCTATCACGCCCAAAGGAACGCGGATTTTTTTTACCGACAAATTTTCCTCTTGCGGCTTTAACTTTTCAACTTCCTGCCCAATGGGATCAGGTAGCAAAATAAGTTTTTCTATTGAATCCACCATGTCCTTTATACGCTCTTTTGTGAGGGTAAGCCTATCTAAAAGAGCAGGACTTATCTTGGACTGTTTGGCGGCCTCAATATCTATGCTATTGTGAAAAAGAATTTTGTCTGTACTGTCCGCCAAGGCCTGAGCCATTGCTTTTAAAATGTCATTTTTTTGTTTAGGGGTTAAAAGTCCTAAATGTTTGCTGGCCTGCTTTGCGGCGCTAAGCTGCGTTGAAAAATCCATAAAATCCTCCTATACTCTTTTTTTCTCTTTTTCTAAAAAAAGAGAGAAAATTATTTCTCTTTTTGGAAAAAGAGAAACAGAAAAACTAACGACACACGCAACTTGTTTCTCTTTTCTACAAAAGAGAAACGGAAAACTAACGACGCTTGCAACTTACTTCTCTTTTCTACAAAAGAGAAACAGAAAATTAACGCTATTTAAACTTATTTCTTTTTATTTTTTTGCGCTCATTTTTGATTAAGAACAAGCGCTTAAAATCCTTTTTTTAAAATTCATTTCTTTCTCATTGAAGGTTCATAACTCCCTTTCTCTTTATCAAACTCTTTATATTTTTTTGCGCTCATTTTTTATTTTTTAGCCACGCGCCATGCGAAAATTTTTTTCGCCCCCGCGCCGACTCTACTCTTGACGTGACAGACAGCAGTCTATTCTGCCACGCCCGCCTGGGTGAGGATAAGGGGAACTTCCAGTTCCCCTTATCCTCTTGGCGAAAAAAATTTCTCGCATAGACAGGCGCTTTGCCGCTTTCGCTAGGCTAAAAAATAAAAAGAGCGCGGGAGATAGCACGACACGACAAAGACAACAGCAACTACAAAGACAAAAACACGACAACAACAAAGATACGGCAACGGCATTCGTCCCAAAATCGTTTTTCAAAACCGCTAAATTTTTACCTATACTTTCATCTCTTAACAACAACTTCCGTCCCGAAATTATTTTTTAAACTATTTGATTTTATTTTAAACCCTCAACTTTTTTGGCTTTTCCTGAAATCTATAGTCCATTGTCGTCCCAAAATTATTTTTCAAAACTGCTAAATTTTTACTTACACTCCCATCTCTTAACAACAACTCCCATCCCGAAATTATTTTTTAAACTATTTAATTTTATTTCAAACCCTCAACTTTTTGGCTTTTCCTGAATCTATAGTCCATTGTCGTCCCAAAATTATTTTTCAAAACTGCTAAATTTTTACCTATCCTCTCATCTCTTAACAAGAACTTCCGTCCCGAAATTATTTTTTAAACTATTTAATTTTATTTCAAACCCTCAACTTTTTTGGCTTTCCCTGAAATCTATACTCCATTGTCGTCCCAAAATCATTTTTCAAAACTGCTAAATTTTTACTTATACTTTCATCTCTTAACAACAACTCCCATCCCAAAATTATTTTTTAAACTATTTGATTTTATTTTAAACCCTCGACTTTTTTGGCTTTTCCTGAAATCTATAATCCATTGATCCACCGCTAGATCTGGGGCTTGTTTTCGCCCGCAAGGCTTACCCCGCTTTCTCAAATTCACTTTCTTAAATGCCTAACCCCTTAACAACAACTTCCGTCCCGAAATTATTTTTTAAACTATTTGATTTTATCTTAAGCTCTCAACTTTTCTAGCTTCTCCGCAAAATCTCCAATCCCTTGACCCACCGCTAGATCTAGAGCTTGTTTTCACGCGCCGCTCTTGCCACGCTTTTTACAAATTCATTT
>JAITCX010000062.1 GCA_031282945.1 Elusimicrobiota bacterium | reverse complement strand
TATAACAATATTCTGGCTTTGAGTGACGCCCCCGCCGCCCATATTCATATTTCCGCTATGTAATAAATTATAAGTATCCACTTGATTTCCTAAAGTAAATAAATCTATAATCCAACCTATTCCAAAAACTCCAAAAGTCAAAAGATACAATACCCCAGTTCCAATTTTGTCAAGATAAAACCTATGTGCGCCCAAAAGCCCTAAAAAAAACCACAAAAGATACGCAACTCCCTTCGACTTAGCCTCTACTAGCATTTTCATCCTCCAAAATAATTTATTGTCATATGCTATTCATATTCTCTACACAATGCTCTGCGTGATCCGCTTAGCATATCCGCTAAACTTTTTTTGCCTGCGTTTATTTTATTTTCTGGAGGCGCCGCAGAATCTACAACATTTACAACAATATTTTGACTTTGATTTGCCGCGCCCCCTCTAATTTTCTCCCCAGAGATCAGCGAACTTTTAGTTTTTCTAATAGTAAAGAAAAAATATTAAGCTGTTCATACCTAAAATACTAAGAAAAACCTTAAATATTAATCCCATGATATGAAATACGAATAATCCAATTATTACCGGCACAATATCACTCGGTGATATTTTCCCTAGCAATTGGTCTAAATTTTTCTTTGTTGGATCTAATGAATTCATTTAATTCTCCTTTTATTTATAATTTACCGTCATACATATTAAAAATGTTCATTTAAAAATTTTTGCGCTTCCTCGCTACCTTGATCTGCGACTTTTTTGATCCAATAAAAAGCTTTTTGAGAATCTTGTTTGACTCCTCTTCCGTCGCTATACATAAGCCCTAAATTGAATTGCGCTACGACATCTCCCTGCTCTGCCGCTTTTTCAAACCAGTAAACAGCTTTTTGAGAATCTTGTTTAACTCCTTCTCTTATGTCGTCATACATAAGCCCTAAATTGAATTGCGCTTGGGCATGTCCCTGTTGGGCCGCTTTTTCATACCAATAAAAAGCCTTTTCGTGATCGTAATTGACGCCGGTATACATAAGCCCTAAATAGAATTGCGCTTGGGCATCTCCCTGCTCTGCCGCTTTTTCAAACCAATAAAAAGCTTTTTGAGAATCTTGTTTGACTCCTTCTCCCTCGTCATACATACGCCCTAAATAGAATTGCGCTCGGGCAACTCCCTGGTCTGCCGCTTTTTCATACCAGTAAAAAGCTTTTTGAGAATCTTGTTTGACTCCTTCTCCCTCGTCATACATAAGCCCTAAATTGAATTGCGCTTGGGAAAGTCCATGCGCTGCCGCTTTTTCATACCAGTAAACAGCTTTTTGAGAATCTTGTTTAACTCCTTCTCCTATGAGATACATAAGCCCTAAATAGAATTGCGCTTGGGCATCTCCCTGCTCTGCCGCTTTTTCATACCAGTAAACAGCTTTTTGAGAATCTTGTTTAACTCCTTCTCCTCTGGAATACATAAACCCTAAATTGAATTGCGCTGCCGCATCTCCCTGTTGAGCTATTTTTTCCAAAGCTGGAAACGCTGCATCTTTTTTAGCATTGACATAAAACAATGAAATTACAAATACTAAAACCACAAACGCTGACGCTATGATTACAGAACGTTTCGTTAATTTAATTTTAGACATCAATTTTTTCTCCTGAAATTTATATTTTCCGCTTTAATTTTAACGATAAATCTTACAACTAAAAACAAACTCTACAATTAATTAATAGAGATAACGCCAACTAAAATTACTGCAAATTTCTTATAACGCTATTCTAATGCCTCCATTTTCATAAATATAATTTGATTTTCTGCTTTTTGTGCAATCTCATTTTTATTATCCTCCAAAATAATTTATTGTCTTACATATTTCTCCAATATCTAAAAAGCGGTTTATGTTTTCAATTTTTTGGCAAATAATTTTGACAAGGCGCGAAAAAACAATATCAAAAATGTTCATTTAAAAATTTTTGCGCTTCCTCACTACCTTGATCTGCGGCTTTTTTGATCCAATAAAAAGCTTGTTGCGAATCTTGTTTGACTCCTTCTCCCTCCTGATACATACGTCCTAAACTGAATTGAGCGTAGGTATCTCCATGCGTTGCCGCTTTTTCATACCAGAAAAAAGCTTTTTGAGAATCTTGTTTGACTCCTATTCCGTCGTTATACATATCCCCTAACCTGCTAAATTGCGCTCTGGCATTTCCCGGTTCTACCGCTTTTTCATACCAGTAGAAAGCTTTTTGAGAATCTTCGTTGACTCCCATTCCGCTGTGATACATACCCCCTAAATTGACTTGCACTCGGGCATCTCCCTGCTCTGCCGCTTTTTCCAACCCATCTATTTTATCCTCACCATAAAATAAAATTACACATACTAAAACCACAAACGCTGACGCTATGATTACAGAACGTTTCGTCAATTTAATTTTGGACATTAATTTTTCTCCTGAAATTTATATTTTCCGCTTTAATTTTAACAATAAATCTTACAAGTAAAAGCAAACTCTACAATCAATTAATAGAGATAAAGCCAACTAAAATTACTACAAATTTTTTATAATGCTATTCTAATGCTTCAATTTTCATAAATGCAATTTGGTTTCCTGATCTTTGTGCAATCTCATTTTTATTATCATCTAAAATAATTTATTGTCTTACATATTTCTCCAATATCTAAAAAGCAGTGTATGTTTTCAATTTTTTGGCAAATAATTTTGATAAAGCCTAAAAAAAATCATATATAAAATGTTTATTTAAAAAATTCTGGGCAGCTTTATTGCCTTTTTTTGCCGCTTTGGCAAGCCAGTAAAAAGCTTTTCGATAATCTTGTTTGACTCCTTCTCCAGTGTAATACATAAACCCTAAATAGTCTTGCGCTTGGGCATCTCCCTGCTCTGCCGCTTTTTTATACCAGTAAAAAGCTTTTTGGTAATCTTGTTTGACCCCGTCTCCTTCGTAATACATAAGACCTAACTTATATGGCAGTTGGAGATCTTGCAGTTCGGCATCTTTCTGCTCTGCCGCTTTTTCCAACCAATAAACACCTTTTTGATAATCTCCTCCCTCAGCATATATAATGCCTAACATTACTTGCGCTGGGGCATTTCCCTGCTGTGCCGCTTTTTCTGCCCAATAAAAAGCTTTTTGATAATCTTGTTTGACCCCGTCTCCTTCAAGATACATAAGCCCTAAAGTGAATTGCGCTTTGGTATATCCCTGCTCTCCTGCTTTTCCCCACCAATAAACAGCTTTTTGGTAATCTTGTTTGACTCCGCCTCCTCTGTAATACATAAGCCCTAAAGTGAATTGCACTTTTTCCTGTGCATCTTTTTTAACATCCATATAAAATAAAATTACCCATACTAAAACCACAAACACTATGATTACCGAACGTTTTGTTAATTTAATTTTAGACATTATTTTTTCTCCTGAAATTTATATTTTCCGCTTTAATTTTAGCGATAAATCTTACAACTAGAAACAAACTCTACAATTAATTAATAGAGATAACGCCAACTAAAATTACTGCAAATTTTTTATAATGTTATTCTAATGCCTCAATTTTCATAAATATAATTTGGTTTCCTGATCTTTGTGCAATCTCATTTTTATTATTCTCAAAAATAATTTATCGTCTTACACATTTCTCCAATATCTACAAAGCTGTTTATATTTTCAAATTTTTGGCAAAGCCTGAAAAAATCATATTAAAAATATTCATTTAAAAAATTCTGGGCATCCTTATTGCCTTGTTCTGCCTTACCACTTTTTTAACATTTCCATTTTCCCCTTTTATTTTTATATTCCCAAATCGCGCATAAAACGCCGAGTCTAATTTTGCATTGATCCCCATAAAAACATCTAAAATCTCAAAAAACTTACTGAAATTCCAGCATTTTGGTTAACGTACAGAAAATTTGCCACCGATGAAAATAGTTCATCTAAATTATTTTTTAAAAATTTTTTTGGGTTTTTAGGAAAAGATTTTATAGAGATTGAAATGCAAACTAGATTTAAAATGCTAAGTTTATAGGCAATAAAGCCCTTGAAATGAAGTATTGTCAAGAAACTGCAGTATTTAAAAAAATACATATATCGTTTTAAAGGCAAATTAAAATTTTTAATTAAAAAAATAAATTTGCATAAAATGATTTTTGCAATTTTGTTTTTGATATTTGCTAAGGAAGTTTTAAGGATATAGTTAAATGATGAAGCAAACAAAGAAGTGAGATTTTTTATTTTAATTGGGATGGACGCCTGCGAAATATTTTGGACATTGGCGCAAATTCCAATGTCAAAATTATGCTATTCCGAATTATTTATTAATTTATGATATGAAAATATTTTTGTATACAAAAGGTTATATGCCGCATGTTTTAATCAATTTTTTTGAAGATTCCATACTTATTTTATTTATCCTATTTTCAAGAACATTATCTTCCCCTTCTATTCCT
>JAITCX010000030.1 GCA_031282945.1 Elusimicrobiota bacterium | reverse complement strand
ATGATCGCTCTTGCTAAAAAACAAATTCTGGATAGAAAATATTATGAAAAATACTTAAACGATAAAAGCGATGTTATTTTAATGCCGATCGCTTTTGCAGAAGAAAATGAGAAAGACCTTAAACAATTAGTTGTTAAATGCGAAATGGAAAAATTAGAAAAGAAAGTAGATTCCATATCATAATTAAAAGCCAGAGATTTTTGGATGCCGTTTACTCCTAGCATTTTAAAAGAAGTCATAGATAAATATATCCTCGTCAAATGGATGTTCCTTATCATGCATCGCTTTTGATTTGACCCCGATTGCGTAAAATATATTCCGCCGCCCGCTACCAACTCAAAACAATCACCTTTCCACCCTCAGCGTAATCCTATTTCTTGTTGCAATTCTTCTGGCGGCATCCCAAATTTTTCTGGAAGGAATTCTGTTTTCTAAAAGTATCCGCTTTATAACTTCTACCCTCTCAAGCGTTATATCATTTGCCCTAACCGATTCATCATCATTGGAATTATTTACCGTTGCAAAAATTGTCAAACGCCTAAAATTTGGGAAATCCTCCTCCATATGTAAAGAAACAAAATAGCAATTATAATTTTGAGCTTAACTCTAAAAATGCTAAAATTCATTTTAAATCATTAAATCTAATCATCTTATATGTAATTTTAAACCCATAAAAAGCCTTCATAAAGGGGAAATACAATGAATATCCTTGAAACATCATTAAAAACTGTTTATACAAAACAAGAAATATTTTCGAAAAATATTTCTAAAAAAACAAGCGATTCTATGCTTTTTGACAAAAAAGATCATAACTCCTCTATGGGTAAATACCCCCACCCCCCCACGCCAGAATACAATAAAAATAAAAATATTATAATTTCACTGCAATGCGGACACAATGCGACCATTGGAGTTTCCATAAATGGGGAAATTGTATGTTTATTATCCGAAGAAAGATTAAATAGACTAAAAAATTCTTTCGGCATTCCAAAATTGGCCTTACAATACGCAGTTAAAAAATATCTAAATGGAGATATAAAGAATGCCGATAAAATAATCTATTGCGGAACAGATTTAAGCGGATTGAGAGTAGCTGAAGATTTTGGATTTAAATCCTTTGGTTCCCGTTTATTATATCCCTATTCTTACACTCAAAGAGATATGCTTTTAAAACAATATATTTTTTACAAACGTAAATTTTTTAAAAATACGCATCTTTTTCATAAATGCAAATCTTTTATTAAAAAATTTATTGGCAAAAAAAGAAATGAACAAGGCAAATGGATATTTCCCTTTATCGTCATAAGGAGGAATTTAATAAATGTTCTTGCTGAAAAAATAGGCTGCAATCCCCAAGATATAATACAAATAGATCATCATATATCCCACATTTTAGCTTCCCTATATTTTGTAAATAAAGATAAAAAATACTTATGCTTTAGCATAGACGGCGTTGGCGACGGCATGTGCGCAAAAGTCGGCGTATGGGAAAATTCTGATTTAAAAATTCTTTCAACTACAAGCGAACAATATTCGCTTGGTTTATTATATAGCAAAGTCGTTTCGTTTTTAGGGATGCTGCCGCTTGAACATGAATTTAAAGTTATGGGAATGGCGCCTTATGCAAAACCAGAACAAGTAAAAAGAGTAAAAGAAATCTTTGAAGAAATTTTACAAATTACTAGTGATGGGAATTTTACCTCGCCAATTACTGACAGCCAACATTTAAACTATATAATTGATAATTTAATGTTTGAAAGATTTGACAATGTCAGCGCCGGTGTACAAATTTTCACAGAAGAAATTTTAACTAAATGGGTGAAATTTTGGATAGATAAAACAGGCATAAAAGATATAACGCTTGGCGGCGGCGTCATGATGAATGTAAAAGCGGTAAAGAAAATTTATGAAATACCTGAAGTAAATTCTGTTTTTATAACGCCAAGTTCTGGGGATGAATCTTTGGCTATAGGCGGATTATTTTATGCAAATAATAAATTTGATATCCCAATAAAAAGAATTACAGATATCTATCTAGGCAGACAAAATGAAGAAAACGATATTGAAAATTATTTAAAAAGCGTAAATGATAGATATACTTATGAAAAATTAAGTGAAGATGAAATGGCAAAGAAAGTTGCGCAAATTTTAGCAAATGATGAGGTGGTAGCAAGATGCGCAGGCAAAGAGGAATGGGGAGCAAGAGCTTTAGGCAATAGGAGCATTTTATGCAATGCAAGCCATTTTAAAAATATAGACATATTAAATCAATACATAAAAGATAGAGATTTTTGGATGCCGTTTACTCCCAGTATTTTAAAAGAAGACATAGACAAATATATCGTCAATCCTAGAAAAATGGATGTTCCTTATATGTGCATCACTTTTGATTCAACCCCGCTTGCACAAAAACATATTCCCGCCGCCCTTCATCCCTATGATCATACCATCAGGCCGCAATCAGTTGATAAAGAAATAAATCCAAGTTATCATAAATTGCTTTGCGAATTTAAAAAACTGACAGGAATTTCAGCCCTTCTAAACACTAGTTTTAATTTACATGGACAGCCGAATGTTAGCACAATAGAAGATGCAATTTTTACGCTTGATAATTCTAAACTAAAATATCTCGCTACAGATAATTTTTTAGTAATAAAAAAAGAATAATGATTGTAGATTTTATTCTCATAGATAAACTTAGCAAAAAATTTCCAGAGGTTTTTGCGTCTGAAGAATATGCAAACAATTTAGAAAACGCTTAAAGCTATTTCTCTTTATAAATATGCATATGCACTAAAACGCCAATGTTTCTTGCAAAATCTATAAAAAAGACAATTACAAAAACACTAATATAAAATCTTTTAAAAAAATTTCTCTATACATCCAAATATTATGCTACATGCCCACAAATAAAAACCCACTCAAAAATCACCTTTCCACCCTCAGCGTAATCCTATTTCTTGTTGTAATTCTTCTGGCGGCATCCCAAATTTTTCTGGAAGGAATTCTGTTTTCTAAAAGTATCCGCTTTATAACTTCTACCCTCTCAAGCGTTATATCATTTGCCCTAACTGATTCATCATCATTGGAATTATTTACCGTTGCAAAAATTGTCAAACGCCTAAAATCTGGGAAATCCTCCTCCAAATTCTGCGCAAACCTAATAAGCTCGTTTCTGCTTCTGGACGTCAGCTCATTAGATCCATTGACAAATTCTAAAGTCGGAATCATAGATCTCGGCGCTCTCCTAGCTCTTTGCCTCAAGGGCGCCGCAGCCCCGCCTGTAGATGCTCCTAAGGTAAATTTAAAACTCATATTTAAACCTACATTGTAACCTTGAAAATTTTCATTTGCCTGCATGGAACCTTGCGCTCCCACCGCCATAAATTGCGCTATAGTTAAATTCATCCCTGCCTGCCCCCCGTAAAACAATAAATTTTCATCGTCGCTTTCAACTTCAAAAGAATGGCGTAAATCTAAAATCTGCATATCAAATTCTTGCCGGCCATTTAAATTTTGACCAGCAAAAGCGCGAACGAAAAACTCAAAAGAATTTTTTTGCTGCCTAAACTCCAATCCGCCTTTTATCGCATTTCTAAATGCAAATTGATTGTCAAAATATAAATTTGACGTAGACCCGCCGCTTTCTTTTGACTTAAAAATGCTAAGTTGATTTAGCTCATATTCAAAAAACGGTCCCGCAAAACGGCGCAAACCATTTTTGTTTTGCAATAAAAACATATAATCTAAATCCACCGCTCCGCTAAAACTAAACATGGAAATATTGGATTTGGGATTATAAATATTATCAAAATAAACCTCTCTCTCAACTCTGCCTCCGCCATATGCCGCTGAAACTACACCCTTTGCATTAAACCCTTTAAAATTTAAATCTCCGTAGAGACCGCCGCGAATGGCTTGGAGCTTGGCTTTATTTTGCGCTTGACTAAATTTCTTTTCATCCGCCGCAATAAAAACACCCAAACGCGTTAAATCATTTGCCCGCAAATCTCTACCTAAAATTATTTCAAACCCTTCGCCTTTAAAATCCCCAATCGTCTGATCGGCATTGTGAAACCCTAGCCCCGAAAAATCCACATTAAACCAAAATGTTTGATTGGGGGCTTGCTTTGACTGCATAAAAACATTTTCATTGTTTTCATATAACATGGCGCTAAAAATATTTGCATAAAATACGCCGCTTAAACTATCATAGCCAAGACGTTTTTTGTTTGGACTCATCTTTACCGCAGGATACTTTAAATATCCATTTGCATTTACTATATCCTCAACCGCCTTTTGATTCTTTGTTCTGGCGCTATTTTGATCAGCGGGAAGAATATTTTTTATATAAAGAGTTTTTTGCCCCTCGTCAAAACGCAATGAATAAAGTGAAGTATCATAATTGAAAATATTTGCCGCGCTGTTTGTAAAACTCCCCCTCTGATTAAATCCAAAGAAATTATCTGCAAAAATTATGGGAACTTCGTTTACAATTAATTCATATGAAAACGATCTATTGATAATTAAATTGCTTCCTGAAAAAATTGTAATTGAACTTGTATAAATTTTATCCGAAAACCCCCTATCAAAATTTACATCTAAAACTAAATTTCCCCTCAATGAAAGCTCATTTACAAAAAGCCTGCTGTCAGCCAAATCATTTTTTAAAGAAATCGTTGAATCGTTTGACGCATCAATAATAGCGGCCGAGCTATAAGCGGACTTGAAAACTACCTCAGCATTGTCTACATTTACTCTCTCCAATACCACAGCTGAATTAAAAACAGCCTCACCTCCCAACACTTCTAAACCGCCGTTTATAACAGTTTTAGCTCCGCTAAAGTTGGCGGCGCCTGCGCCTGTTTTTATTGTTTGGCCTGCTCCTAAAACTCTTATGCCGTTTACAAAATTTACATCGTTAAAAACTACCTGCGAGTTCTCATCTAATAAATTTACATCGCTAACCGTTTGAGCGTTGAAATTAAAGTTTATATCCCCTGCAAAAGTTATTTGGCTCTCGTTTGAAACCTCTATGACGGCGCCTACAAAATTCTTAAATCCAATATCTTTAAATGTTATGTTTTTTTTCTCAAAAACAAACCCTAAAGCAAAAGCATTTGCATTTAAAGTATAATGCCTTCCGTCAATATTAAAGTTCACCAATGCCTTTGTGTCCTCTATATCTTGATCGCCGGCGGCGGCATTTAAGTTTGTAGAAAGTTTTATCCAATCATTTGATACCTGCGGCGCATATTTATACTCGTTTACAAATTCCTGCCAATTGGACGCATTTACAATGTCGGATTGATAAGCGGCATTGTTGGGTCTAATAAAAATAAAATATCCGCCCCCATAAATATCATAATCATCCGTCGTAACATAAATCGTTGGATTATTGTCAATAATATTTTTTGAATGAACTAAAATTGCAATTTCATTTCCCTTTCGTACGGGGTTAATTAAAAAGCTCGTATAAGTTTGCTCAAACAATCCATAAACTACAATTCTATCAGCTTGGCCGTTTGAAAAATCTACATCAAAACCAAGCGTATTGTTGGCAGGCACATTAAAAGTAGCGGATGAATAAAGCCTTCCCAAAGCATTGCCGTTTATTAAAGAAACAACTGTATTTTCCACCAGAGAAATGCTGGCAACCGAACTTACGGCGGACTTAAAATTTACCGCCGCATTTTCTATGCTGAGCGTTTTAATTTTTGCCGCAGAATTGAAATTGACCGTTCCCCCTAAAACTTGAAATGAGCCGTCTATAACGGAAGCTTGCCCGCTAAAGTTTGCGGCGCCTCCGCCTGTTTTTATTGTTTGGCCCTCCCCTGAAACTCTGATGCCGTTTACAAAATCTACATTGTCAAAAATTATCTGTGAATTTTCATCTATGTCCACATCGCTAATTGATTGAGGGCTTGACTGCAATCTTATTGCGCCTGTAAAAAATATATTGCTGCTTTGAGCTTTTATGGCGGCGCCCTTATTATCGCTAGACCTAAAATTTAAAAGCCCAATATTTGAAAAAGTTATAGACTGCTTATTTTCAAAAACAAAAGAAAGATCCGCCTTATTGCTTGCATTTGCCCAACGCTCTGCCGCCCCGCCTGAAATAATAAAATTGTCAGCCATAGTTTGACCAAACGCCAAAGGAGCATACTTGGTTTCCCTGCCCGCCTCTATATTTTCAGGAAGCGTTAAATTTAAACTATCTTCATTATCTTGATAGCTCTCCACAAAAAGATTCCATGGTCCATAAGTGTTTGCAATAGCCAAGAATAAAATATTTCCTTTTCTTGTAATTGTATAGGTGGGTTCGGCGACAATGGAGCCTGCACTATCGTCAATGGTTTGCGCATTTAAAAACGGCATCTTTAATCTGAGATTGTCTAAACTTCCAAAATTTTTAACCGTTAAAATTGATTTTCCCATAAGCGTTAAATTCTCCGATACATTGAAAAAATCTATAACAGATGTATCAAAATTTACGTCTATAGATAAAATTGCATTGTCCAATTTTAAGTT
>JAITCX010000154.1 GCA_031282945.1 Elusimicrobiota bacterium | reverse complement strand
GGCAAAAGAATGCTTTTAATTTATTGGCGCATATCAAAAAATTTTATGTTCAAAAAAATGCAGATGGGCTATATTTATGTCCCACAAATCCAAATGTTTATATTTCCAGCGGTTTTGAACCTTTTTGTTATGAGAAAAAAATTATTTTAAATTATGATAATAAATCGAGTTCAAAAATTAGAAAAGCCAATGCGGCGGATACAAATTTGCTTTTAGAACTTTATAATAATTTTATGGTTGATAAAAATGGTTTTTGTTTTAGAGATGAAGAATATTTCAAGACGGTTATAAAATTTATGGATTTTTATATTGTTTACGACAGGGACAAAAACTTAGGATATTTTGCAACTGACGGTTTTTATTGGGAACTTTGCGCTGATCTTAAAACTTTGCAAGGTGTAAAAGAAATGAATGCGAAAGAAATATTTGTTCCATCTTTGGCGCAAGATGAAAATTCTGTAGTGTCGCAAATGATCTGCGCTTTTAATCCGCTGTTGAAAAGAGAAATTGGAAAAGAAAATATAAATTTTGATAGGTATTTTTAGAGAGAGGGGAAAGGAGATTCTGTAATGAAACTTTGGAATGAAAATGTTGAAGTAGATTTCTTTAAAAAGTCTCTTGCGTCTTTTGCCTCTGTCTCAGATTTATTTTATAAATTAGGTTCTAAATATTACGCATATGTCCCAAAAGGTTTTGCGAAAGGATCTCCTACCTTGCAGTCACGAAATTCTTTGATTGGAAAATTTACTGAAAAGTGGACAAGAGATTTATTGGAACCGATAGCAAAAAAATATGGATTGTTTGCAATCAATGAAGTAGTTTGTGATGATTTAGGATTAGATAATAAAACAGCGGCAGACCTTGCATTTTGCACTACTAATGAAAATATTCAAAAACCTCAGAATATAAAATTATTGTTTGAAATAAAAATGAGCATTGTTGCAAATTATGAGTATATATCTAACAATAAAATAAAATATTTAGGAGATTATAAAACGCATAAAGGCAATCCGTCCCTTCTTAGATCGGATTCTATGCTAAAAGCAATTGGAAAAGCTGTAAATATTAGAACTTCTATAGTAAATGCATCAGAGATTCCGATTATTGTTTTAGGGAATTCTCCTATAACAAAAAACTATGCGCATAAAGTGGATGTTCTAAAAAATTCGGGAATATTGCAGGGATTTTTATCGCTTAATCCCAATCCTGCAAGTTGTGATTTTATAAAATGTACTATAGATAAAGGCTTTAATACTGTTGAGGATTATGATCAACTAGAAAATATTATAGGAGAATTTTTGTCGCTAAAATTGTATTTTTTTTCATCAATGGTTACAAATTTTAAATTAGGACAGTTAATTGAAATTGCAAATCAAGAGAAATCTTATGAGGCAAAAGGTGAAAAGTTTATAAAACTATTGCGGGGTAATAATGAAAAATAATACATCTCAAACAAAAACTAGCTCTTTTGGAACAAGCGGCAGAATAAATCATGATAGTTCAAAATTTTATAATTCAAAATTGTATAAAGAGTTAGATATTAAACTAGACAATTCAAATATTGTAAATCCTTTTCCTCCTAAATATTTAAATAAAATAATCAAAGGTTCTTGCCAAAAGATGAAAGAAATTCCAGATAATTCTCTACACTTAATGATAACCTCGCCGCCCTATAATGTTTCAAAAGAATATGATGAAGATTTATCATTAGATGAATATTTAATGTTATTGAAAGATTCATTCACAGAAACTTTTAGAACGCTTGTAAACGGCGGACGGGCATGTATAAACATTGCAAATTTAGGCAGAAAACCCTATATTCCCCTTTCAGATTATATCTCGCGCATGATGATAGATATTGGCTATCTTATGCGCGGCGAAATTATTTGGAATAAAGCGTCAAGCGCAAGCCCTTCAACAGCGTGGGGGAGTTGGATGAGCGCCGCAAATCCAACGCTTAGAGATGTGCATGAATATATTTTAATTTTTTCAAAAGGAACCTATAAACGCGCAAAAACAGAGGAGAAAGAGGACACAATAAGCAAAGAAGAGTTTATGGAATGGACTAAATCTATTTGGACAATGAAAGCTGAAAGCGCCAAAAAAATCGGCCATCCAGCGCCGTTTCCGCAAGAGCTGCCGCGGCGTTTAATAAAAATGTTTTCATTTACCAATGACATTATTTTAGATCCTTTTATGGGCAGCGGAACGACGGGCGTTTGCGCTTTAGGCGAAAAAAGAAATTTTGTTGGATATGAAATAAATGAAGATTACATTAAAATTGCTAGTGAAAGAATAAAATCAAAAGAAACTGAGATGAGGGGCTTGTTTTCTGGTGCGGATTTGTCCATATAAAATAGTGGGTTTGCGCCTCTCTTGTTTTGAGATAGAGTATTAAGGGCAAAGGCAATTAAAGAATTTTAGGGAAAGTTAGACTATTTTATTTAGCGGTAGGTCAAGGATTTTAGATTTTGCGAAAAGGTCACAACATTTGAGGAGTTATAATAAAATTGAAGAGTTTTGAAAAGTAAGTTTGAGACGTGTGCCTTTGCTGTTGAGAGATGAAGCAGGCGAAAATAAGCCTCCACATTTAGCGATGGGGCAAGGATTGTAGATTATACGGAAAAGCCGAAAAAGTTGGGGCATTTAAAATAAAATTGAATAATTGTAGAAATAATTTTGGGATAGATGTTGTGTCGTTGCCGTGTCGTACCCTCTCTCGTGCGCTCTTTTTATTTTTTAGCCTAGCGAAAGCGGCAAAGCGCCTGTCTATATGAGAAATTTTTTTCGCCAAGAGGGTCAAGGAAACTGGAAGTTTCCTTGACCCTCACCCACGCGGGCGTGACAGTTTTGCAAAGAGAGAATTAAGCTTTAGAGCGGCGTTAGTTTTTCTGTTTCGCTTTTTCAAAAAGCGAAATAATTTCAAAAGTTTTTTATAAAAGCGTAAGGAAATTACATTATTTTTTTCTCACTAAAAAATTTTCTACTGCGAGATATTGCAGTTTAGAATTATCAAGGGTAAAAATTGCATCAGCAATTGAGCTAACATTCGGCTGGCCGTGCAAATTAAAGCTTGTATTTAGAAGTCCTGAAATACCTGTTAATTTTTTAAACTCAAGAAGCAATTTATGATAACTTGGATTGGTTTTGCTGTCCACAGCTTGCGGTCTAATTGTATGATCATAAGGATGTAAAGCGGCGGGAATATGTTTTTGCGCAAGTTCTGTTGAATCAAAGGTGATGCACATATAGGGCGTTGGCATTTTTCTAGGGTTAATAATATATTTATCTATATCTTCTTTTAAGATGCTGGGTGTAAAAGGCATCCAAAAATCCCGATCTTTTATATATTGATTCAAGATATCTATATTTTTAAAATGGCTTGCATTGCACAAAATGCTTCTATTGCCGAGCGCTCTTGCGCCCCATTCCTCCCTACCCGCACATCTAGCGACAACATTATTTTGCGCCAAAAGTTTTGCAACCTCGCAAGCTAATTCATTCTCACTCATTTTTTCATAGGTATATCTATCGGATACACTTTTTAAATAGTTTTCAATTTCAGTTTCGGCATTTTGGCGCCCGAGATAGAGATCTGTAATTTTTGTCATTGGGATATTAGATTTATTATTTGCATAAAACAATCCGCCTATTACTAAAGATTCATCGCCTGCACTGGGCGTTACAAAAACTGAATTTATTTCAGGCATCTCATAAATTTTTTTTGCGGCTTTTACATTCATCATTACTCCGCCGCCAAGCGTTATATCTTTTATACCTGTTTTATTTACCCAAAACCTAATCCATTGCGTCAATATCTCCTCTGTAAATACTTGCACAGCGCCGCAAATATTGTCAAAACGTTCGAACATCAATTTGTCTATTAAAAAGTTTAAATAATCTATGCTGTATTTGCGTTTTACTTTTGAAACAAAATTTCCATTTTCATCTAACCATAATAGCTCATAAAATACTTTTTTTAATTTTTCTACATATTCAGCTTTTGCATACGACGCCATCCCCATAACTTTAAATTCATGTTCTAGAGGTTTCATTCCCAAAACAAGAGTGACATACATATAAACAGCGCCAAGCGTTGAACCGATTGTTTGGGATAATGTTGTAAATTTATTGTTTTCCCATATTCCCACTTTTGCGCTCAGATTGTCTCCGATGCCGTCTATACTAAAACAAAGATATTTTTTATTTGTATCTACAAAATAAAAACTAGCCAAAATATGTAAAAGATGATGATCTACAATTTCAATTTTATTTACATCAACGCCGAGTTTTTCGGCCGCCAATGAGGATAGATTCTTTTTTTGGGAATGTTTTTTTATGTTTTTTAAGAAAAGTTTTATAAATGTGGGTATGCGCAACAACTTTAAAATGCCGAGTTTGTATGCGATAAAGCGTTTGAGATAAATTGGTTTCCAATAATTACGATAGTGAGAAAAACTTACATATTCCGTGGAATGCATTTCTAAATTTTCTGGCAAGAAATCAAAACCGCATAAAATGATTTTTGTAATTTTATTTTTATCGCCCTGCAATAGGTTTTAAGAATATAATCAAATGCGAGAGCGGGAAAGCCATCGGAATTTTTTACTCTATTTAAACGTTCCTCAGACAATAGGCAAACAACTTTCCCATCTATAGAAATTCCAGCTGTTGCATTGTGGCTGCAGTGCAGCGCTATAATAATATTTTTCATTTTATGCCGTCCTTGCAAGCGGTTGCATAAAATATTTTTAAGATATTTGGTTTTGAATTAAATGCAGTGTTTTTTGCGGGGGGGGGGGGGGGGGGGGGGTGGGTTAAGCTTTTTAAAAAATTTTATTTTAACATGAAAAAAACAAAAATATAAAATTTATTTAAAAGAAAAATTTTTTTTTTAAATAT
>JAITCX010000100.1 GCA_031282945.1 Elusimicrobiota bacterium | reverse complement strand
GACCAATTCTTTTGCAAATAGTCAATTAAAAATTTCGGCGAGCCGCTGGCATACCAATAATTTGCAAAATCTAACTTGCTAAATAAAAGGAGTGTGGAAAAAGGATTGTAAATTGATGTTTTGCCGTCCCATGTATAGCCGTTATACCAAGTTCTTATTTCCGCTAAGATTTCTTTTTTACTAAAAGAATATTTCTTTGCAAGCGCTTCTATATATTCGCCAAAACTAGTTTCCAATTCCTCTTGCGTATATCCGCATATGGCGCTATATTGTCCGTCTAAAGTTATGTCGTTGAGACTGTTTAAACTTGAAAAAAGCGATAGCCCCGAAAATTTTGTCACCCCCGTTAAAAAAACAAAACGAATATATTCGTCATTGCATTTTATTACTTCATAAAAGTTACGCAGAGATTTTCTAATTTCGTCCTGTTTGTCTAACGGCAAATCTAAATTATTTCTAATCGCTTTGTCGTATTCATCTACTAAAATCACTACTTTTTGTTTTTTCTCTTGATATAAAGTTTTTATTAAACCAGAAAATTTTTTTGCTACGCTTGTATTTGATTGAGCAAGTTCTATATTATTTTTTTTTGCATTTTCATTTAATGTTTTAATTAAATCATTGCTTAAGTCTTCCATGGTGTCTGTTGTTATATCCGCAAAATCAATTTTAATAACAGGATATTCCGTCCCCCATTCCCATTTGTCATAAATATAAAGATCCTTAAACAATTTTTTTTTATTTTTAAAAAGCGCTTCAAGAGTTGACACTAAAAGAGATTTTCCAAAACGGCGCGGGCGGGAAAGAAAATATATTTTCCCTGCGTCTATAAGTTTATATATATGTTTTGTTTTGTCTATGTATATGCAATCGCCTCGTACTTCCTCAAAGGTCTGTTTGCCTACCGGCAGTTTTTTCATAAAACTCTCCTGATTTTGATTTAATAATTATTATACTATTTTTCAGGGGAGCGACAGGCGGCTTAGGAGATCGGTGAATTCAACAATCTAATGCCGCAATAAAATTAAAAACATCCATCGCCATTAAGAAATTACAGTATTTTTTCGGCCTATTATTTAAATAATTTTCACCTTTCAATGCGCACCTCTATCTTATCTCTCAACATCACTTTTCTAGGACCGAAACTAATTTTCTTTGGAGGAATGCCGTAGCTCCTCAACCGCCTAGAAATTGCATTCGCCCGTTCTAGCGCCAACTTATTAGCAGCAATAGATAAATCATCTTGAGAATTGTTTAACCTGACAGAAATTAATATCCTCTTAAATTTCGGCTTGGCGGCTTTGAGCTGCAGGGCAAATCTTGCAAGCTCCGCTTGATCCGCTTTTGTGAGATTAGCTGAATTTTCTATAAATGTTAAAACGGGAACCGCCGGGCGTTTTATTCTTTTTGGCAGTTTATGAATAATATTTATGGAAGCGTTATAAGTTCTTAAGTTTTCATTAAATGCAAATCCAAAACGGGCGCCCATTGTTATTGCTCTGGATAAATTTAAATCCGCTCCAATTTGGACGCCGTAAAAAAATAAATTTTCGTCATCGCTTTTAACCCTAAATTCCCCTTCGTTTTCTATAAACTCAGCGTTAAATTTTTGCGTATCATTTAAATTTTGGCCGCCAAAAATATGCGCCGTCAACTGCACCTTAGCGCTTTTTTGGCTAAACCCCAATCCCCCTTTTAAAGCATGTTTTTGTTTTATTTGCGGTCTAAAATATAAACTTGCCAAATTGTCCCCCTCAACTTCATTTTCTTTTATTTCATCCACAAACGCTTGATTAAATTCATACAAAACAAAAGGTCCCCCTCTCCTCTCTATCTTTTTAGATCTGTTCAATAAAAACTTATACTCTAAATTTGCCGCTCCATTAAACCCTCTAAAAAAAATAGCGCTTTTGACATGGTAAAGTTTATCCAAATTAATTTCGCGCACGGCGCCCCCTGCGCCCTGTCTAAAGCTTGCTAAAAATATTGCATTAAAATCATTTAAAGAAATATTGCTGTAAACTCCCGCATTTGCCTCAAAAATATCGGCAGTATTATTGGCTTGATTGAAATCGGATTTCAAAACGCCTGCAAAAACTCCAGCCCCCATAAACTTATTTGCAAATAAAGTTCCGCCCGCTGTTACTTGCAAAGTTTGCGCTTGAAAAACATTTAAAGTTTGTTTAGCCCTATCAAATTCTAAGTTTGAATAATTTACATTTATCCAAGGTTTACGGGCGGGCGTTTGAAAAATTTGGGCGGTTAAATCCTCATTGTTTGCATATAATAAACTTGTAAAAATATTTGCTAAAAATACTCCGCTTAAACTATCATATGCAAAACGTTTTTGATTATCGTTCATTTTTGAAATTGGATATTTTAAACGCCCGTCCTCATTTATTATATCCTCAATCTCCTTTTCATTGTCCGTTTCCGCGCCCCCTTGATCTTCGGGTACAATATTCTTTATATAAAGCGTTTTGGATTGGGAATCAAACCGCAAATCATAAAGCGATTTATCATAATTAAAAATGTTTTCCGCATTATTTGTAAAACTTCCGTTTTGATTTAAACCAAAAAAATCGTCTGCCATAATAATTGGAACTTCATAAGAAAAAAGCTCATATTTAGTTGATTTGTTTATAATTAAATTATTGCCGACAAAAATTGTAACAGAACTTGCATAAATTTTACCGCCTTGGCCATTTTCAAAATCTATGTCCAATTTTAAATTTGCATTTAATGATAATGTACTTATAAACAGCGTTGAATTTCCCAGAGAAAGCGTAGAGTTTTTTTGCATTGTTAAAACCGAAATAGTTGA
>JAITCX010000079.1 GCA_031282945.1 Elusimicrobiota bacterium | reverse complement strand
AATGGAGCGGAAATATTTTACGCTTCCCTTTTGCAAAAGAGAAAACTAGCGCGCAATGCCGTTAAGTTTTGCTTCTTTTTCAAAAGAAGCATGTCTTGTTTTTGTAAAAGAAAAACATTTTTTTTGAGAAAATAAACAAAAATTGCTTTAATTAAGATTATGATGAGAAATTATTTAAATAGCGACACGATAGTCGCGCTGTCATCCGCCCACGGCAAAGGCGCAATATCCATTGTGCGCATGTCGGGGAAAGAAGTTTTTGCAATCATGCAAAAAGTGTTTTTTAGGTACGCCAAAAATTCCGCATTTGACAGAGTGCAGGTCGGGCTGATTAAGGACGGCGAAAACATAATTGACGAGGTTGTTTGCGTATTTTTTATGGGACCGCGTTCCTTTACAGGCGAGGATACCGTTGAAATTAGCGCGCATGGCAACCCAATAATTGTGAAAAATATTTTAGAACTCCTCGTGAAAAACGGCGCCTGCCTTGCATTGCCCGGCGAGTTTAGTTACCGAGCTTTTATAAATGGGAAAAAAGATTTAACGCAGGTGGAGGCTGTGTGTTCCCTTATAGCAGGTAAAACTGAAACGGCTGTCAAGGTTGCATTAAATAATATCAGCGGAGGATTTTCCGAAAAGATAAAAGCGGCCAAGCAATCCCTCACCCATTTTTTGGCTTATCTTGAGGCGTCTATGGATTATCCCGACGGCGATATTCCGTTTTTGACCCAAGAGCAAAAAGTTGAGGAGATTTGCGCGCTTGTAGATGAAAGCCAAAAGTTGATTGATACTTACCGCGTAAGCAATATTTTGCAAAGCGGGGTTAATGCCGTTATAGTGGGCAAGCCCAATGTTGGGAAGTCGTCTCTGCTGAATGCGATTTTGGGAAAAAATCGCGCTATCGTTACCGACATAGCAGGCACCACAACGGACTCCATCGAAACTTTAATAGACTGCCGCGGCGTTCCTATGACTTTGATAGATACCGCCGGCTTGAATATTTTTTCTGAAAAACCCATAGATAATTTCGGTCAACAGAAAACGAGGGAAGCGATGAGCGGCGCCGACATTTTGATTTGGGTTTTGGATGCGTCAAAAAAAATAGACGGATTCGATCTGCAAGTTTGGGATGAAATAAAAAATAGAAAATTTACAGGCGAAATTTTTGTTGTATTAAATAAAATAGATTTGCCGCAAGTAATTCAAGCTGAGGATATTTTAAAGCTGCTGCCCGCCGCAAAAATAATTAAGCTCAGCGCAAAAGGGACGCAGGGAATTGCAAACTTGTTGGATGAAATGGCGCGCACGCTCGGGGTTTTGGAAAATGCAAACGAAGCTTTGATGATAAATGCGCGCCACTGGGAATTGCTGACTAAATCCCAAAGCGCATTGAATCGCGCTAAAGAATTGATTATCTCAAACGGAGGCGACGAGCTTGCCTCTTTTGAATTGCGCACTGCCTTGGCAAACTTTGAGGAAATTTTGGGCATCAATACCCCCCATGATATTTTGGACGAAATTTTTTCAACGTTTTGCGTGGGGAAATAATATGCGCCAAAAATACGGCCAAAATTTTTTGGCAGACAAAAATATCGCGCTAAAAATAGTTAATGCCGCAAATTTGGCGGGGGATGATTTTGTGGTGGAGATCGGTCCGGGCAAGGGAGCGCTGACAAAGTTTATTGTGGGGTTGACAAATAATTTTTTGGCTTTGGAAATTGATAGGACGCTTTCGGCGGATCTAAAAAATGCTTTCCCCAACGCTAATTTTATAAATGTTGATGCGCTAAAATTTGATTTCCCAACTCATCCATATAAAGTGGTTTCAAATCTCCCCTACAATGCCGCCACTGCAATTATCGGCAAAATTTTGCCTTCGCCGCAGTGGACGGAGGCTGTTTTTATGGTGCAAAAAGAAGTTGCCCAGCGTATTCTTGCACATTCAGGTTGTAAAGAATTTGGTTATTTTACACTTTTTTGCTCATATTTTGCACAGATTACTCATTTATTTGATGTGCGCCCCACATGTTTTAATCCACAGCCCAAAGTTATGTCTGCTGTTATTAGTTGCAAAAACAAAACTCCTAATCCACCGCCTCCCGCTCTGTTTAAATTAATAAAACATTGCTTTGGATTGCGCAGAAAAACCATTTTAAATTCTATTTCCTCTTTTATAAATTTGGATAAAAAACAGACGACAGAGATTTGCCTCCAATGTAATTTAGACCCGATGCTCCGACCCGATAGACTGAGTTTGGCGGATTGGCTGCTATTGACAGATTGTATCAAAATGTGATAAACTTATGCACAGCAGTTTATATTGATGCACTGATGTGCATAAAGAGGGGAAAGGATACATATGGAGAATTTAATTGAACTTTGGCAAAAGGTGGTAACGAATTTATCAATGAGTGCGGAAACCTATAATCTATGGATTTCGCCTTTAAAGCCTACGTCGCTGGAAGATGATGTTTTGACAATAGCGGTTCCAAACTTCTATTTTTCACAGTGGATTGAGGCAAATCAAAAAGAAAAGATGGAGTCCTTACTTACAGAAATTAGAGGGCAGAGAACGGCTTTAGCTTTACAAATCCATACTGATATTATTACCCCCAATGGTCAGAGCAATGCATCGTTTACTTCTCAGACGGAAAACATTCCGCAGGCGCAGCAAAACAATCAATACCAAAACGGCAGTCCAAATAGTTCAGCAAACGCTTCTGGCAACGGCATTGCCGCCAATCAAAATTCAAAACAATTTTCAAACAGATATACATTTGACAAATTTGTTGTCGGCGCTTCAAACAGATTTGCGCATGGTTGCTGCGAAGCTGTTGCGAAAATGCCGGGCAGTCAGTTCAACCCTTTATTTATTTATGGAGGGGTAGGTCTTGGCAAAACGCATTTATTGCAGGCGATTGGAAATTATATTTTTCAAAATAATCCCACAGCGCGCGTTTTATATGTGACCAGCGAAAAGTTTACATCGGACTTTATAGAATCATTGCGTTCCAGCACCGTATTATCTTTTAAAGAAAAGTACCGTAATTTAGATTGTTTATTTATTGACGACATCCAATTTTTAATAGGCAAGGAAGCTTCGCAAGAGGAATTTTTTCACATTTTCAATATACTTTTTGAATCCAGAAAGCAAATAGTTTTGACTTCAGATAGACCTCCTAAGGAACTTGAAAAAGTTGAGGAACGTTTGATATCCAGATTTGAGTGGGGCGTTATTGCAGATATTCAGCCGCCTGATCTTGAGACGAGGATTGCAATTTTGCGCAAAAAAGCTGAAGATGAAAAGATGTTTATTCCAGACGATGTAATTCTATATATTGCCACGCAAATTAAATCCAACATTAGAGAGTTAGAGGGATCGCTGTTGAGAATTTCCGCTTTTTCAGCGGTGACAAATACGACGCTTACATTAGATTCTGTGCAGACAATTTTACGCGATATTGTAAAACCGGTAAACTATGTTAGGATTACGATGGACAAAATTAAAAAAGTTGTTGCAGCTGAATACAATATGGATGTAAAAGATATGGCTTCAAAAAGACGCACAGATGCGATTGCATTTCCCCGGCAGATTGCGATGTATTTATCGCGCACGATGTCAGACGAATATTCAACGACAGAAATCGGGACATCTTTCGGCGGGCGCGATCATACAACGGTTATGCATGCCTGCACAAAGATCAAAGACAAAATGAGTTCTGATCCATACTTTAATGCGAAGTTGAATACGATTATTAAAAAAATTAAAGAGTCAAGTTCAGACTAAAGTTTAATATTAAAGTTAAATTTAAGCAAATGATTTAGTCTTGACTTTTCTTTAATGCGTTGTGGCATTATCATAAATTTCCAAAATAAATTTGGATAAAATTTTAGCGTCAAAGTTAAACTTGCAGCAGTTTAATTTTGACGCTTTTTTATGGCGGCTTTTTTTCCTTTTATTCTTTTTTAGAAAAGAGCGTAATAAAATTTTTCTCTTTAACTTATTTCTATTTATTTTTTTTGCGCTTATTTTTTATTAATGTCCATCGCTTAAAGTCCATTTTTAAAAATTCGTTTTCTTCTCATTGAAAGTTCATAACTCCCTTTCTCTTTATCAAACTCTTTATATTTTTTTTGCGCTCATTTTTTATTTTTTAGCCACGCGCCATGCGAAAATTTTTTTCGCCCCCGCGCCGACTCTACTCTTAACGTGACAGACAGCAGTCTGTTCTGCCACGCCCGCCTGGGTGAGGGCAAGAGAAACTTCCAGTTTCCCTGCCCTCTTGGCGAAAAAAATTTCTCGCATAGACAGGCGCTTTGCCACTTACGCTAGGCTAAAAAATAAAAAGAGCGCCGGAGCGCTAGTATGACAACAACAAAGCAAAGACAAAGACAGGACAAACAACAACAGCAACGGCATATCTCTGGGTCAAAAAATTTCCGTAAGCTTTAGTAACGCGGGGCGCACAACACCTTAACGACAGATCGGTGTGCGCCCCTCAAACACGCAAAGTAAATTGACAGGAAATTTTTTCCTCATAAGCAGGCGCTAAGCGCCTTGCGCAAAAAGGGCGCGGGAGAGGGTACGCCATGGCAACAACAACACAACAGCTTTTTTGGCTTTTCTGTACAATCTAAAATCCTTGACTCACCGCTAAATCTGAACGCTTGTTTTTGCACTATTTCCACTCTTACTAAGCATAAAACATTTCTCTTTTTAAAAAAACAAAATAAATTTTTTTCTCTTATCTTTTAACGGCAACAATTCCTGTCCACGAAATTATTTTTAAAAACTATTCAATTTTATTTTAACGTTCAACTTTTTGACTTTTCCTTCCAATCTAAATCTCACCGCTCACCGTTAGGTCTGGGGCTTGTTTTCGCCCGAACGGCTCGGGCGCAAACCTTTTAAAAACTCGCTCCCTAACCTTCAATTTCTCCCTTGCACAGCAAAACCAATTTCTTAACTTAAGATAAAATTTTGCAAATATTAGTCAGCGAGTTTTTAAAAGAGCGGTCGGGGGGGTTAGCCGCCCCACGCCCACCCCCCCCCAAAAAAAAAAAAATCATAAAAAATATATTTATTTTAATTTAAGGAGGA
>JAITCX010000056.1 GCA_031282945.1 Elusimicrobiota bacterium | reverse complement strand
GAAAAACCAATATTAAATTCATTAAAATGCGAAACTTTTAAAATCGTAGGAATGTTTTCATAGTCAAGCCCATGGCCTGCATTTACTATCAAACCCTCTTGCTTTGCCGCCTCAGCCGCCGCCTTAATTTGCCCAATTTCTAAATGAAGCGCCGCCTGTATCTTCTCATCCGCCCCGCCAAGCTTGCTAAAAAGTTTGGCATATTTTCCTGTATGTATCTCAATGCAGTCAGCTTTAATCTGCGCGCAAGCTTCAACTTGCAAAATATTAGGCTCAATAAACATGCTCACGCAAATGCCCGCGCTTTTCAAACGCCCCACCGCCTCTGCAAGTTTTTCTCTTTGCCCGCTCACATCCAACCCGCCTTCAGTCGTCAACTCCTGCCTTTTTTCAGGCACAAGACAAACAGAATCAGGACGGACTTTTAATGTAATTTCAACAATCTCAGCGCTTGCCGCCATTTCTAAATTTAATTTAGTTTTAATATTTTGCCTAATATCGAAAACATCTTTATCTTGAATGTGGCGCCTGTCCTCACGCAAATGCATCGTTATGCCGTCAGCCCCAGCGTCACAGCAAACTTGCGCCGCTTTGCAAAGATTTGGAAAATCCTCCCGCCGCTGTTGGCGCAATGTGGCTATGTGATCTATGTTAACTCCCAGCTTTATCATTTGTTTCCTCCAATAAAATATCCATTATATTTTGAGCAATGGGTTTAAGCCTGCCCTCATCTTTTGCCTCAACCATAACCCGCGCCAAATTTTCAGTGCCGGAATACCTCACAAGAATGCGCCCGTCATCCGCCAATTCTTGTTCATATTTTTTTATAAGAGCGCTAGTTTTAGGAAGTTGATCTATAGGAACTTTTTTTGCAACTTTGTGATTTATTAAAATTTGCGGAAACTTTTGCAGCCCCTCAAAAAAACTAGAAACTGTAGTTTTGTTTTGCATCACCGCTTCCAATAATAATACCGAACTCAAAAGTCCGTCGCCCGTGGGCAAAATATCCCTAAAAATAAAATGTCCCGATTGTTCTCCCCCCAAAGACGCATTGTTTATATTTATCGCCTCAAGCACATATCTATCTCCCACTTGCGTTTTTAAAACTTCAATGTTTTCTTTTTTGCAAGCGTTAAAAAGTCCTAAATTTGCCATCACCGTAGACACCAAAATATTGTTTTTTAATTTATTGCGGCTCTTTAAATATTTGGCCATCGCAAATAGAAAAAAATCCCCGTCCCTAATATTTCCCTGCTCGTCTATGCAAATCAATCTATCGCCGTCCCCGTCAAAACAAAAACCGCAAAACGCTTTATTTTTTTTTACCTGACCTGCGGCAAATTCTGGATGCAGCGCTCCGCATTGATCATTTATATTTTTGCCGTCAGGCAAAACATTAAAAGCTAAAACTTTTGCCCCAAGCGCTTTATAAACAGCTGGAGCGCATAAATAAGCGGCCCCGTTTGCGCAATCCAAAACAATAGTTTTATCTTTAAAAAAATCTCTCATGGCCGCAGGAAAATTTTCAATTAAAAAATTTTCATATTTTTGCAAAAGAGTATCGTCAATGATAAATGGATTTTTTATAATGGGAATTTGAATTTTTTGAGTTTGATATTTGCAAATGAGCTTTTCTATTTTTTGTTCCGTTTCATCTAAAAGCTTTAAACCGTTTGAGGCAAAAATTTTTATGCCGTTGTCAGTATACGGATTGTGCGAGGCGCTTATGACAATCGCAGCCTCATAATCGCTTATAGATGTTAAAAAACTTGCGGCAGGCGTGGGTAAAACTTGCGCAAAAATAGCCTCAGCTCCCGCATAAGCTAACCCGCAAGATAAATATTTACAAATTCTGGGCGCCGATTGGCGCGTATCGGAAATGATGAGAATTTTTTTGCCCTTTGCGCCCAAAACTTCGGCAATGCTTGCGCCAATAATTGAAAGCGTATAATTGTCAAAAGGATAGGCGTCAGCCAAACCCCTTATGCCGTCTGTTCCAAATAATTTCATGGCCGCCCTACCTAATATTTATGACGTAAAACCAAACCACTAAAGCTAATAATAGAGATAAAAGTTTTAGCCGCCAATGTCTTCTAATTTTTTTAATCCATCTTTTTATTCTCACGAAGCGCTTTCCCCCTAGTCAATATAATTTCTTTTACTTCAATGCCGTCTAAATCCTCAAAAAGCTTTCCTTTAAAAGCAACCGAAATTTTACCTGTCTCCTCAGAGACAACAATAACTATCGCATCGGTAGATTCGCTTAAACCCAAAGCCGCCCTGTGGCGCGTTCCCAACCTTTTGGGCGTCTGCCTGTTTACGCTTAAAGGCAAAATGCAATTTGCCGCAACTATTCTCTCATTGTAAATTATTATGGCGCCGTCATGTAAAGGAGAGTTTTTATTTTTAAAAATAGATAAAATTAAATCGCGCGAAATCACAGCGTTTAAAAGAATTCCCGTCTCGCTATAATTTTTTAAACCAGTTTCATTTTCAATTGCAATTAAAGCGCCATAACCCGACCCGCTTAAATCCTCTAGCGCCTCAACTACCATCTCTATGGATTTATCTTTAATGCTGACGCTTTGGCCTACTTTTAAATTGCTTCCAATTTGAGCTAGGAGATTTCTAATTTCATTTTGAAAAGCTATCGCTAAAAATAAAACCGCCATAACCCAAAAACTATTTAATAACCATGTCACAGCTCTCAAATGCAAAACATTTCTGGATATGAGCGTAAAAATCAAAAGCAGCAAAACGCCTGTCACAATTTGCATCGCCCTCGTGCCTCTGATAATCAATATCACACGATAAAATGCATAACTCATAATTAAAACATCTAAAACATTGACGATGTATTTATCATAAATCATTAGAAAAGTTTCCATTAGATTAACCTCATTGCTCTGACCGTTTTTTTCACATCATGCACGCGCACAATATCGGCGCCGTTTCTGGCCGCTAAAACATTTGCCGCAACATAATAAAGTTCATCCGCTCCTGCAGATTTTCTAACAAAATTTTTCCTAGACGCTCCAACCGTAAGAATCCCTAACTGCCTAAAAATTTCTGCATTTTTCAAAATTTCTAAATTATGTTCAACAGTTTTAGCAAATCCAATCCCGGGATCCACCGAGATAAATTCCGGTAAAATCCCAAAACTTAAAGCATACTCTTTTGCCTGTTTTAAATATTGATAAACTTCAACAGTACAATTTTTATAGTGCGGATCTTTTTGCATATTTTGAGGCTTACCTTTAGAATGCATTAAAATCACCCCGAGCTTTTGATCAGCTATCAATCGCGCAAGCTTTTGACGCCCCACTCTTAAAGCAAAAATATCATTTATGATGTCCGCCCCATGCTCAAAAGCCGCCTTAGCCGTTTCATATTTATATGTATCTATTGAAATCGGCAAATTGGTCGCCTTTCTAATTTTTTTCAAAGCGGGAATAAGTCTTGCTATTTCTGTTTTTGCGTCTATGAGCTTTACGCCCGGCCGAGAAGATTCCGCTCCCAAATCAATAATTTTTGCGCCCTCTTTTTCAAATTGACAAGCCTGTTTCACCGCTTGGTCTGCATTGGTAAGACCGTCTCCTGAAAAAGAATTTGGGTCCATATTTATTATCCCCATAACAACAGGCTTGTTTAAATTTATCTCTTTATCTTTATACCTCAAAGTCCTTTGGGACTTGCAAATATTTTTTAAAACCGCCTCAAATTCCGCCGCCATTTCTTTTAGGCCGTAAGGCTGTATAAAAAGTTTTGCCGCCAAACGCTCAAGCCCTCGTAAAGTTATAAATAAAATTGCATCCGATAAACCCATTTTAAAGCGGCTGATACTTTCGCAAACGCAAAGCTCAGCGCCCAGCGCCAATGCCTCCTGCTTTAAAATCGCCAAAGCGCGATTGTCGGCTTGAGAAATTTTTAGAGCGCAAAAAAAACCTTTTTTGCTAAGCAAATCAAAAACCTTAGCGCAAGGTTTTATCTCTTTAACGTTTTTTAAAACATCGTCATAATTTGTAATGGGTAACTTTGTTATAAGCAAAATTTAATCCTTTAATAATTCTAATGTCTGGGCTGCCAATATTTGATCTTGCAGAAAAATTCCGCTTTTTATACAGGTCTGCAATTTAGCCTGCGTCTCTTTTACGCCCTGCATTGACAGACATAAATGATATGCCTCAATTTTTACAATCACCCCTTGCGGATCTATAAGTTTATTTATTAAATCGGAAATTTCCTGCGTAAGCCTCTCCTGTATTTGAAAATCCGCCGCCAAACTTTTAATAATTTCAGCCAACTTAGAAATGCCGATAATTTTATTGGCTTTTGGCAAATAGGCAATGGAAGCGGCGCCGAAAAAAGGCAGGAGATGATGCTCGCAAATTGAAAAAAAGTTTATAGCTTTTATGGAAACTATCCCCGTAAAATGTTCAGCCATTAAAGCGCTTTGATTGAAAGCGCAAACTTTATTGTCAGTTAGAAATTCTCCATAAAAATTTGCAACGCGCTCCGCCGTCTTTCTAAAACGCTCAGCGTTTGCATCCTCTCCCAAACCCTCAAGCAATAAAGCGACCGCTTGGCAAACTTTAGCTTTATCAATATTGCGCATTTTATACGCCAAGCAAAGGCTTGCCTTCCATAATTAAATCTATTTCTTGGGCATCCAAAGTTTCTTTTTTCAAGAGATAGCTGACCATAATATCCAAAGTGTCTTTATGTTTTCTGACAATATCCATAGCTTGCGCCAAAGCCTCGTCTAAGAAACGTTTAATTTCTGTGTCTATTAGCTCAGACATTTTTTCAGACACATGCGCGCCTTTTGCAATGTCGCGTCCCAAAAATATCTCCTCGCTGCTGCCTTTGTCCAAAGCAATCGGGCCAATTTTTTCGCTCATCCCAAAAGTTGTAACCATGCTTGTGGCAAGTTTTGTAGCTTGAGAAATGTCGTTTGAGGCGCCGGTAGAAATTTCATTAAACACAACTTCCTCCGCCGCTCTGCCGCCAAACAAGATTGCAAGTCTGGCTATAGCCTCTTGTTTTGTATGCAAATATTTGTCCTCAGCGGGAAGCTGCCAAGTTAAACCAAGCGCCGAGCCGCGCGGAATTATTGAAACTTTATGAACTGGATCGGAATGCGGCAAAATTTTTGCAACTATCGTATGGCCTGATTCATGATAGGCGATTTTTTTGAGTTCGTCCGGACTGCAAACTAAAGATTTTCTAGCAGGACCCGCCAAAACGCGGTCTATGGCATCCTCAAAATTTTTCATGTTTGCGCTCGTCTGGCCGTACCTTGCGGCAAGCAATGCCGCTTCATTTACCACATTTGCAAGATCCGCCCCCACAAAACCGGGCGTCCTTTTTGCAATTGTTTCTAAGTTTACGCTCTCATCCATTTTTATGTTTTTTGCATGAACTTGCAAAATTTCAACCCTATCTTTAAGCGTTGGATTTGGCACCACAATCTGCCTGTCAAACCTGCCGGGTCTAAGCAGAGCGGGATCTAAAACGTCCGGTCTATTTGTGGCGGCAATTAAAATTACGCCTTCATGCGTGTCAAAGCCGTCCATTTCAACAAGCATTTGATTTAAGGTTTGCTCCCTCTCATCATGGCCTCCGCCGATACCGGCAAATCTGTGGCGGCCGACAGCGTCTATCTCGTCTATAAAAAGCAGACAAGGCGCATTTTTTCTGCCCTGATCAAATAAATCTCTTACTCTGGATGCGCCCACTCCAACAAACATCTCCACAAATTCAGAGCCGCTTGCCGAAAAAAACGGAACGCCCGCTTCTCCCGCAACAGCCTTAGCAAGCAAGGTCTTGCCTGTGCCGGGTGAACCGCAAAGCAAAACGCCTTTTGGAATTTTACCGCCCAATTGTTTAAACTTCTGCGGGTCTTTTAAAAAAGAAATTATCTCGCCCAATTCCTCTTTCGGCTCGGCGCAGCCCGCCACATCTTGAAATGTTACCTTGAGCTGTCCATCTGATTTTTTAGCTTTGCTTTTTCCAAAATTCATAGCTTGTTTGCCGCCGCCCATCATGCCGCGCATCATCCAAATCCAGAAAATTATTAAAAGCAAAACCGGACCCCAACTGACAAGCAAGGTCATCCACCAGCTTTTTGCCGCCCCTTTAAAAGTTTGTATATTTGCCGCTTCCATATCTCTAACGAGATTTGGATCGTCCATAGGCAGAGTTTTAAATTTTTGCACTTGGCCTTTTTCGTCTTTATATTCACCCGTTATAGAATCCGGTTCAACCACCACATTGGAAACATTTCCCGTTTTTACCATCTGTTTAAAATATGAATAATCCCAATCGCTGACAGCGCTTTTATTGCGCGCCGAATTCATAAACATGAAAATTACCATAAACAGCGAAAACCAGAAAAGTAAAAACCACGGTCCTTTTTTCTTGTTCATCTTTCTCTCCTTGTATATCTTTTATATCTTTTACATTAAAATACAATTTAACATCTCGTTTTACGCTCTTAGAGCGGTTAAACATTTTTATAAAAATGCGCTTTATTTGATTTTATTTGAAAAATCCATTGTTTAGAGATGCGGTGCGGCAATTGATCGGCATGAATAATTTTATTTATAATCAAATTGATTTGAAAGCTTGTAATATTTATCGGCAAAACATTTTTAATAATAAATGCTATAACTGCGGGATTATACCGCAAAATCTGTTTTAAATCAAGATAAAACCCATTGGAACTTTTTGATAAAATTTTATCTATAGCTTTCAAAGAAAGCTCATTTAAATATGAGACTTGCATTTGCGTAATTTTTGCCAAACTTGATAAATGCGAAATAATTTCAGGGTTAATTTTTTCAAGGTTTGGCAAAACATTTAATCTAATTTTATTTCTAGTAAACTCATCGCAAAAATTTGTTTCATCCGTGCAGTATTTTATTTCATGAAAGTCCGCATAATTTTCAATAAACTTTCTTTTTACAAAAAGCAAAGGCCGCGCAATTTGAATTTTTTTATCTAAATTTCTCTTATACGGAATACCTGATAAATTACCGGCGCCCCGCAGCATTTGCAAAAAAATCGTCTCAGCATTGTCGTTTGCATTGTGGCCGAGAGCTATTTTTTGCGCCTTGTAAAGTTTAGCTATTTTGCTAAGGGCGGCATATCTCAAATTTCTGGCCGCCGTTTCGATTGAGAGTTTATTTTCTTTGGCAAATTTTTTTGTGTCAAAACATTCTAAACAAAAAGGAATATTTAATTTTAAACAAATTTTTTCAACTAGTTTTTGTTCATTTTTAGAACTTAAACGCAAGCCATGATTAAAATGCGCGGCAAAAATTTTTATTTCCATTTTTTTTGCCAAACGCCAAAACAAATGCGCCAAACACATCGAATCCGCCCCGCCGCTTACAGCTATAATAATACAATCTTTTGGTTTTATTAATTGGTCGTCAATGCAAGATTTATAAAAAGTTTCCCAAACAAAATTTGCGGCGGATTTTAAAGCGTTTTTCATCTGCTAAAAAACCTTTTAAAAAATTCCAAAGCGCTCATTTCTTTTTGAGGTTTTATTAAACTTGCAAAACTTTTTAAAAATAAATTTATATTTATATTGGAATCTATCGCCACAAATTTTTCAAGCCAAACAGGATTAAACTTTTCTTTAATTTTATGAAGGCTTTCTAAATCGCCTTTAAAATACTGCGCATAAGAAAAAAGTTTTGCAAAATGTTTAATTATATCTTTTTGATCCTCCCCAGCGGGTTTAAAATATGTTACGCCCAAATCAAACCATTTAAAGCCTTTTTCTTTTGCATACAGACAATTTTTATAGAGCATGAAAACAAATTGTTCATAATCAAATTTATCAAAATATATTAGACCTGAGGAAAAGTCATTTTTATTTTGAGTTTGTTCTAAAACGGAAAAAGCAAAAACCTCGCCGTCTTTTTTTAAGACGCTGTGGGGATTTGCCAAGTATCGATTTTTATCATAGCCGCCGCTTAAAAATTTTATTTTTACAAAATTGTCTTGGAAATTTATTCTGTCAAAAAAAGGCCAAATTTGTTCTTTAATTTGGCTAGGAGAAGTCGGTAAAATTGTTTCATATTTAATGCCCGATTTTTCTACATCAGAAATAATACTTTTAAAAAAACTGCCCTTAGGATCAAATTTGGGTAGAAAAATTTTTGCCGCTTTGCCTATTGGAAAAATATCCAATTCTATGTCTTTATAAAAACGAATATATTTTTTATCTATGCCGATAAAAGCAATTTCCTCGCTTTTTCGTTCGGCATTTTCTTTAAACTCCCAAATCAATTCTGGTTTTTGGCTTTCAGGTCCAATGGGATCGCTTAAAGCAAAAGCTAAATTTGAAATATTTTCATACATTATAAAAGCTGTTTTTGATTTATTTGCAAGAGCTTTTTTATCTGGACTTAAAGCCATATAATCATAAGTATATCTTGCATGTTCATTTAAAATTTTCAGCACATCTTTTTTTGCAAGATTTTGCGGTCTAAAGCCCATGGGATTTCTTATTAAACGATCAAAAACCACAAAAACAAAAACTATGCCCGAGGCCGCCGCCGCCCGCATAAAACGCCCGGCATTGTCTGCGCTTAAAAACGTTTCAAGTATTCCATTTGTTGCAAGTTGGGCAAAAAGATTCGCTTTATTTATAAAAGATCCCATCCAAACAAAAAGGAAAAAAATTGCAAAAGTAGCGATATACCACCAAGCGCTAAAAGGCAGATTTAACATGCTGCGCGTTCTGTAAAAATATTGTTTGGAATGTAAAAACACAACAAAAAGCAAAACAAAATAAATTCCGCAAATTGCAAACTTTCCAATAACCACCGATAAAACAGTAACTACAATTAATAAAGCGCATGTTATTTTATAAGAGACGGCAATTCTAAGCTGCAATGCCCTTGAAATAAAAAGCAAAAGCGTTGCCGCAAAAGCTAAAATTATATGGCTTACATTAAAAAGCCATTGTCCAACCAACTTTGCATGTTCAAGCCCTAAATCTACCGCCACTATAAACATTGAAAGCATCCCTGCAAAAAAAGTTAAAACGCTTAAAGCTTGCACAATTACAGAGGAGAAAGCTTTGCCTATCATTTTCGTTTTTTCGTCTATACGTTTTATAAAATGCAAACTCTCATAAGAAAAAAGCATAAACAGCGCGACTGAAAGCGGGAAAAAATAAAATATCGCCCTGTATGCCAAAAGACCGCCTATCACCTCAGGATTGCTTGCGGCTTGCGGCAGCAAAATTGCAATGCTGGCTTCAAAAACGCCCATTCCTCCCGGCACTTGGCTTATAATTCCTAAGAGTTGGCTTATCAAAAAAACTTTCAATAAGACAAAATAAGGGATGTCCGCATGGGGCATAAGCGCCCAAAGCGTAAAAGAGGCTACAAGCCAATCCAATGTGGCCAAAGAAATTTGCCAAGCTACAATTTTAATATTTGGAAAGGAAATTTTTTTATTAAAAATTGAAAAGGATTTTATATTTGCTAAAGATGCAAAAACATAAACGCATAAAACAACCAAAAAAATTATTCCAACTATCCGAGAGGAAATATTGTGGCCTGAGATCTCGCTAAAAGAAACAGGCGTAAATGTAAATACCACCGCGCCGATTGTCAAAAGTCCAAGCCAAATTGTTGCAGATGAAAAAAATAAAACTTTTGTGACAGTGAGCATTGGAATATTGTGGATGGAATAAAGCCTATATCTCAAGGAACCGCCAAAAAGCATGGAGTAGCCCGTATTGTTTCCAAGCGCATTGCTGATAAAACATGTAAAAAAAATGTCGCGCGCGCTCATTGGAACTTTTGGATCTATATATTTGTAGGCAATAATGTCATAGCCGCCGAGCAAAAGATAATAGGTTAAAGCTAAACACATTGCAAGCAAAATGCGCCAAATAGATATGCTGGAAAGCGCCTCTTGGATCTGATCGAAACTCAATGAACTTACTTGTTCCCTCAGTAAAACCAATGCTCCAATAAAAATTAAAAGTCCAATCGGCACCAAGATAAACTTAAACCATTTCTTCATTACTCAATTCTACCTTTTTATTTATTTAGCTTTTATTTTAAAACTATTTGGCTAATATTATTTTTGTGGCGCAACTCTAAATTTAAATCGAATAGAGCCGACAATGCCTCGCTTGTAAACACTTCAGGTCTTTGGCCGTCTGCAAAAATTTTTCCATTTTTTAATAAAATAAATCTATTGATTTCTGGAATAATATCGGAGATGAAATGCGTTACCAAAATTATTCTAGTTTTTCCTTTAGCAATTTTTCTAACTATAGAATGAAATTTTATTATTGAGGCGATATCCAAACTATTTGACGGCTCGTCTAAAACTAAAACCTTTGGATCATTGACTAATGCGCGCGCAATTAAAACGCGTCTAGCCTCACCTGAACTCATAGTATCTAAGCGCCGATTTGCAAGATGCGCAATTTCTAAAAGCTCTAACATCTCTAAAGCTTTTTGGCGCATTGCAGGCGTAACCTTGTGATTTTTAAAAAGCCCGATGCTTGCAAAAAAACCTGAAACAGCCGCATCCAAGGCGGTTATCTCATTTGTGAAATCATATTGCAGCTCGTTTGTAACTATTCCCAAAAGACTGCGCAGCTCCCCTACATTCCAACGGTTATAGCCGAATAATTTGCAAGTCGTATTTTCGTCTGTCCATGAAGGATAAATTTTTCCTGTTATGAGTTTTATAAAGGTGCTTTTGCCGCACCCGTTTGGACCTAGAATTACAACATTTTCATCAGCCCCAATATTAAGCGTAAGTTTATCTAAAATTCTTTTGCCGTCTCTTAGCACAGAAACATTTTCAAATTCTACAAAATTTTCCACAACGCCGTTTCTCCTTTATATAAGATACACTTCTCTATTATACAAAAACTAGCAAGCATTGCGCTTGTTTTTTTTAGAATTAAAAATCAATGATGAAAAATAATCCGAAAAGTTGGCAAAAGAGTAAAACTTTATAATGTTGAAAAGTTGTTGATAAAAATGATTTCTCTTTTGTAAAAAAGAGTTGGAAATTATTTCTCTTTTGGCAAAAGAGAAACAGAAAAAGGTTCTCTTTCAACTCTTTTCTATTTATTTTTTTATTATATTTTTTATTAAGTGCAAGCGCTTAAAGTCCATTTTAAAAGTTCATTTTTTTCTCATAGAAAGTTCATAACATCCTTTCTCTTTATCAAACTCTTTATATTTTTTTTGCGCTCATTTTTTATTTTTTAGCCACGCGCCATGCGAAAATTTTTTTCGCCCCCGCGCCGACTCTACTTTTGACGTGACAGACAACAGTCTGTACTGTCACGCCCGCCTGGGTGAGGGCAAAGGAAACTTCCAGTTTCCTTTGCCCTCTTGGCGAAAAAAATTTCTCGTAAAGACCAAGCGCTTTGCCGCTTTCGCTAGGCTAAAAAATAAAAAAAGCGCGGGTGAAAGTACGACAAGACAAAAACAACATAAAAAATTTCTCGTATGCAACGCTTACGCTCCGCTACGCCGCAAAACCAAAAGAGCGCGGGAAATAGTACGATACGATAACGACAAAAACAAAGACAACAGCAAACAGCAACGACAAAACAACAAAAAAATTCTCGCCTACAACGCTTACGCTCCGCTACGCCGCAAAACCAAAAGAGCGCGGGAAATAGTACGACACGATAACGACAAAAACAAAGACAACAGCAAACAGCAACGACAAAACAATAAAAAAAATTTCTCGTAAAGACCAAGCGCTTTGCCACTACGCTAAACTAAAAAATAAAAAGAACGCCCGAAAGGGTACGACGCGACAAAGACAAAAACAACAGCAAACGGCAACGACAAAACAACAGAAATAACTGCACAACTTTGCTAGATCGGAGCCCACAACTCCCTAACAACAGCTCGCTATGCGCGACTCAATCTTGCAAAACAATTAGACAAAAATTTTCCACTCATCTTTTAACGGCAATAACACTCGTCCTAAAAATTATTTTTTGAAATCGTTAAGTTATTACTTAAAACTCCATCTTTTTTGGCTTTTCCTAAAATCTACAATTCATTTCTCACCGCTAAGTCAGGGGCTTGTTTTCGCCCGCGCTTTGCGCGGGCGAAAACCTTTTAAAAAATCCGCTCATTAATGTTTAAATTTTTTAAATATTGCAAAAATAATTTTTAAAATTAAAATAAAACTCTGCTACATCAGTCAGCGGATTTTTTAAAAGGGGAGGGCGGCGACTGCGCCGCCCTCCCAAGCCCCTCAAGATTCAAGAAACATAAACAGAAAAAACAGCCGCAAACAAAAGCCCCTACCAAAAAAATTTATAGTTCAGCTATAGTTTTATTGCCAAACACTGAAACCCAGTCTTTTGAAAAATCATTTACCGCTTTGGAAATGGAAGGCATCGCAAAAACAGTTTCCAAAATTGATAAATCTACCGTGGCGCTTGACGCCCCAGCTTCAAAACTTTGGTTGACCTGCCTGACATTTTTATAACTTGCCCCCATAACTTTTGACTTAAGGCCTTCCCCATAAATTTTTTCACTTAAAGCGCTTATAATGCTCGTCGGTTCAATATTTAAATTTTCCATGCGGTTAAAATATGCCACAATATAATCTACCCCGCAGGCAAGCGCTAAATACCCTTGCATTAAACTATAAACCGCAGTCGCCGTAACATTTATGCCCTCTTGTTTTAAAATTTGCATGGCTGAAAGTCCCGCAGGCGTCACAGGTATCTTTATAAAAACATCTTTGTCTACATTTTTTAAAATAGCTTTTGCATCCTTTAAAATGCCGTCGGCATCCTCTGCAATAACCTGCACATGCAAAGACCGTTTATCTGTAATAATTTCTCTTATCTTTTTTAAATGCTCAAAAAAATTTATTTTGCCTTCCCGTTTTAAAATGCTGGGATTAGACGTAAGTCCTGAAATTGGATAAAACCTTATCCCTTTTTTTATTTCTTCCAGATTTGCTGTGTCAATTAAAAATTCCATAATGCGCTCCTTTATTTTTATAATTGCTCTATAAACTCTTGCGCTTGGCAAAAAACTTCTTGAGGCGAAATTTTATTTATATCTCTATGATTTTTTTTGTTAACTAAAAGCCTAAACTTACCTATATACGGCGATGTTTCAATCATATTTGAAGCTCCAAAAATAAAAACGCTCGGCGTATTTAAAGCGCAAGCTAAATGCATGGATCCCGTGTCGGCTCCAATGGCAATTTTTGCCTTTGATAAAATTGCCGCCAATTCCAAAATATTTGTCTGCCCGCATAAATCAAAAACTCCGCAATCCTTAAAATTTCCAAAATCTTTTGCCGTTGATAAAATAACAATGTCTAAATGCGGATATTTTTTTTGCAATAAAATTATTAGCTCTTTATAATTTTGCACGCTCCAATCTTTTCCTTTGCCGCGCGCAAAAGGTTGCAAAACTATAAAATTATTTTTTACGCCGTTTTGCAATAAAATATTATCGGCTTTTTCTTTAATATCGGCAGGAATTCTCAAATTAATTTTTGGATCAAATTTTTGTTTTGTAACAAAACGAATCGTTTCCAAATTTCTAAGCGTCGCATTTATTTTTGCATTTTGCGGATAAATTTCCTCTATTAAAATATGGCTCATTTCCTTCATGCCCGAAACGCCGAATTTATTTTCCGCTTTTATAAATTTGGCTAAAAGCGCTGTGCGCAAAAGTCCCTGCAAATCAAAAACATAATCAAACTTTGTCCGCCTGCAAAACTTAACAACTCTTATAAATTCTTTTAATCCTCCCAACCTATCCCAAGAAATTATCTCGTCTATATCAGGACAAAGTTTCAAAACGTCCTTCCATTGTTTAAAAACAACCCAGCTTATAGAAACGTTTTTATAAGAACGTTTTAATGCATCAGCGCAAGCCAGCGCGCAAATAATATCGCCAAAAGAACTCGGTTTTATTATCAATACTTTCATTTAGCGCCCAACTTTTTTAAACATTGCTCGAACACTTCCTCTACGCTTATGCTCTGTATGCAAATTGGATTTTTACAATTGCGGCGTCTGCACGGTTGACAAGAAACTTTATGTTGAATAATGGTTGTGTTGGCGCCGCATGGACCTGTGCGCAAAGCATTGGTCGGACCTAAAATTGCAACTGTCGGCGTATTTAGAGCTGTCGCAATATGCGCAGGACCCGCTTCATTTGCAATAAATAATTTGCAAATTTTAAATGCCGCGCACAATTGTTTTAATGTGAGTTTCCCCGTCAGATCTAAAATATCCGCTGTTGAATTTGCAATGATTTCTTCATTTAAACCCTTTTCGCTTGCCCCCCCCTCTTTGCCGCCCACCAGCGCAAGTTTATATCCAAGCTCAGCAGAAATTTTAGACGCCAGCTGTGCAAAATTTATACAAGGCCATCTCCTTGACAGCCACCCGCCGCCCGGATGAATTAAGATAAGTTTATTGATATCTACATTTTTTAATTTATCTAAAACGGCCGCTTGCGCGCCCGCATCAATGTTTATTGGATAGTCTATAATCTCAGGAGCTTTTAAATATTTTGCAACCGCTAAATGCCTATAAATGCAATGAGCGTTTGGATCTGGATTTTTAATTTGTTTTGAAATAAGCCAAGAAAGTTCACGCATGCCGTTTGTGGCGGAAGAAGCAAGTTTAAATTTTGCATTTGCCAATTTCACTAAAAAAGCGGATTTGGCAAGACCGCAAAAATCTATGCTTAAATCAAAATTCTGCAAACGCAGCTCTTTAGTTAAATGACGATAATATTTAAAACTGCGGTTTTTTCTATTCCATACAAAAATTTTTGAAAGGATAGGATTACCCTCTAAAATTTCTTTGCAGCGTTCATCCACTATCCAAGAAATTTTGGCATGGGGATAGCGCCTATGAATTGAACTAACGGCTGGCAAAGCAAAAATTATATCGCCCAATCTGCTTGGCGCAACAATTAAAATTTTTGGACAAGGATGCCATTGCAAATATTTGGCGATATCTTTTTGCCAATAATATTTATCGGTAAACTCAAAAAGCCTATTGAGCTTTTGTTCCACAAAAAGAGCTTTTTGCGCTATATCGTCTGTGGGGCTTACATAAATCGGCTCGTCCCAAATTTGCACAACTTTTGAAAACGGCAAAGGAATGCGCCCTTTCTCCCAAGAGTTTTTTAAAATGATTTTATTTTTTGCCGAAGCGCTTATCGGCACAATCGGCAAACCAGTTTTTTGCGCGGCATAAATAGGCCCTTCTTTTAATTTATGGTATGGCCCTTTCGGCCCATCAGATGCAAAAGCAACGCTTGATCCCTGTCTAGTTTTTCTAATTAGTTCTATTAAAGCGCGCCTGCCGCCTTTATTGCTAGAACCTCTAACTGTATTATAGCCAAACTTCTCTAAAATCTCGCTTAAGATTTGACCGTCATTTGAGAGGCTGACCATGATAGTAATATTGTTATAACTATTGCATAAAAGCATGCAAAATTCATCCCCATGCCAAAAAGGATAAATTGCTTGAGCGGGGAAACGCTCCGTGGGATTTAAATATTTTTTTCTAAGGGTTTTATTGAGCAAAAACATAGTAGTAAAAATTGCGCTAGAAATAAATTTGCTATTCATTTAATCTCCAGTAAAATTTAAAGTAATATTTGTTTAATTTTTTCTACGCTTAAAGTTATTGCGCCTTTTTGCGATTGCACAGCCTGCGCCGCCTTTTGTCCCATTTCTTTAAGAGCGTTTCTGTCAGCTAAAAGCTTTAAAATTTGACGCGAAAGCCCCACGGCAGTTGAAGCTTTTAAAGCGCCGCCGTAATCCAGTAAAATTTGAGATTCAGTTTTAAAATTTTGCATATACCTGCCAAACAAAACAGGTTTTGCATAAGCGGCCGGCTCTATTGGATTTTGCCCGCCTTTATTTGCAATTGAACCGCCCACAAAACAAATATCTGCAATAGAATAGAGGTTTTGCAAAATGCCGAAAACATCCACTAAAATAAAATTTGCGCTAAACTTCTTTTGAGAAAACAAACAAAAAGAAATGCCAGCCCTATTTAATATTTCTTTTATTTGTTCAACTCTATTTATATGGCGCGGCACGAGAAAAAATTTTATATCCTCATATTTTTGTTTAACGCGTTTATAAACTTTTGCTATAACTTTTTCCTCGCCTTCTCTCGTGCTGCCGGCGCAAAAAACTATATCCTCTACGCCAATGCCGAAATCTTTTCTATCAGCCGCACAAGAAAAATCTCTATCATATTTAATATTTCCGCTAATGCAGGCGCAAATCTTACCCGCCCCAAAAGCGCTAAATCTTTGGAGATCGTCAGCGCTTCTTGCCATAATGATATCTATCAATCCAATAAAACGTTTCCAGAAAAATCCAAACAATTTATAAGTTTTATAAGTTTTTTCAGACATCCTTGCATTGACAATAGCAATTGGAACTTTTTTTGCCCGGCTTGCGCAAAGCAAACTAACCCAGAGTTCCGTTTCAACTAAAATTAATAAATCAGGCGAAATTTTATCTACCGCTTTAAGCATTAAAGGATAAATGTCAAATGGCAATAAGGAGACAAAAGCAATGCCCTCTATTTTAGAAGCATATTGTCTGCCTGTTTTGGTATTAGTTGTCAAAACTATGTCAAAAGTATCTTTTAATTTATGGATGAGAGGTTCTACCGCACGCGCCTCGCCAAGCGAGGAACAATGAAACCAAATAGTTTTTTGTTTTGTTTTCTTAAAACGTTTAAAACCTGCAAACCTTTCTTTAAAATGGTAAGGAATCTCCGCCCTCATCCTTTTAGAAAAAATAAAAGCCGGTAAAAATATAATTAAACCTATAAAAGCAAAGAGGAAGTTGTAAAGCGCTAAAAAAACTGCCCGCATGCAAACTCCTTTAAATTAAAAAGCAAAATAAATACGCTTTCTATGTTTTAATATTAAAATAACAATAATTAGGATTATTTAAGTTTTATTTTAGCATTTTTAATTTATTTTCTCTTTTGAGATAAATAAAATTTTCAAATGTTAATGTTTTTATGAACTCGTGAGGATTTAAGGAGAGTTGCACAAATGAAAATCTAAAGTGAAAAAATATTTTTCTTAAACAAAAAGCTTATGTATAAAAAAGCGCATATCCAAATATATTCCTATCAATTTTTAAAGTATAATTAATATTATTTGCATAAGGATATTTAATTTAAAGGGAGACAAAAGCATGGTGAAAAATGCTATAAGGGTAAACTATTTGGACGGTCTGAGAGGATGGGCGGCTTTAATTGTTTGTCTACATCATACAGCTTTAACATTTAATTTTAGCGGCGTCCCAAACCCACCTAAATTTCTAGTAATTATTCAAAATGGATATCTTAGAGCATTATTGGATGGTCCTTTATCAGTAAAAATATTTTTTGTTTTATCTGGAGTTGTTCTTTCAATATCCTTTATAAAAAATCCCGATTTAAAAAAATTGGCGGCATTGTTAATAAAGAGAATACCGCGCCTTTCAATTCCAATTTTTGTAATGTCGCTAATTACTCATTTTTTTATGAAGTCAAACTTAATATTTAATTTAAAGGCTGGTAATTTAATAAATAATGTATTTTTATCGCAGTGGTGTAATTTTGATTCAACTATTTTGAAGGTTTTTGAAAATAGTTTTATTTATGCTTTTTTTGGAGAGCGCAGCATTTATTCAGGTGTCTTATGGACAATGCCGCATGAAATGGTTGGTTCAATATTCGTTGCAGTAGCATTGTTTTTAGCTAGTTTTATCAATAAAAGCAAAAGGATTATTGCGATAACTATTGCATTTGTGGGATTAATTATTTTATCATATCAAAATGCCGCTTTTGCTGGAACGCTTGTTTGCTTTTTGTTTGGAATATTATTGGCATATTACTTTGTCAATAAGCCTATAGTTGGGGGGGGGGGGGGGGGGGGGGGGGGGGGGGGGGGGGGGGGGGTGGGGGAGTG
>JAITCX010000050.1 GCA_031282945.1 Elusimicrobiota bacterium | reverse complement strand
TAGAGTCGGCGCGGGGGCGAAAAAAATTTTCGCAAGCGCGGCGCCGCAAAATCAAAAGGTAGCGCAAAACAAAAATAAAGAAATAAGTTTAAAGAGCGTTAATTTTCTGTTTCTCTTTTATAGAAAAGAGAAGCAAGCTGCAAGTGTCGTTTTTTTTGTTTCTTTTGCTAAAAGCAATTTCTGTCTCTCTTTTGCAAAGAGAGAATAAAGAGGTAAGCGCCGTTAGTTTTTCTGTTTCTCTTTTTTCAAAAAGAGAAACATGTCCCGTCTTTAGTTTTCTGTTTCTCTTTTTTAAAAGAGAAATAATTTCGCGCTCTTTTTTATAAAAGAGAAATAAATTGTTTGTCAATAGTTTTTTAAAGGTGTATAATTAAAAACAATCAAAAATTTTAGTATAACCATCCGAGGAGGCAGTATGTCCAAAAAATTAGCTGTAATCACATCTGGCGGAGATGCGCCGGGAATGAATGCCGCTGTGAGAGCTATAGTAAGACGCGGCGTTGGTTTAGGGTATGACATGATAGGCATCAGGCGCGGGTTTAGAGGATTGCTTGAGGATGATTTTGTAACGCTCACAACTCGGTCGGTCAGCCGCATAATAAATTTAGGCGGAACAATTTTGCATACAGGCAGATGTCCTGAAATGAAAACGGAAACAGGTTTAAACCGCGCAGTGCGCATGATAAAAGAACTCAATGTAGATGGGATTGTCGTCATTGGCGGCGACGGCTCCTTGGCGGCCGGCAATGCGCTCTCAAAAAGCGGCGTTAAAGTTATAAATATTCCAGCTTCCATAGACAATGATATTTACGGCACAGACGAAACTATCGGCTATGACACAGCTTTAAATACAGCGGTTGATGCGATAGATAATATAAGAGATACTGCAACAAGCCATGACAGAATTTTTGTGGTGGAAATTATGGGCAGAGAACACGGCTTTTTAACTTTGGATGTTGGGCTTGCCGCCGGCTGCGAGTTTGTTGTTGTGCCGGAGATGCCTTTAAATGTAGAGGAGATTGCATCGGAATTGCAAAAAGGCAAAGAAAAAGGAAAGACCTCAGAAATTGTTGCTTTTGCAGAGGGCGCTGGCTCATCAGAAGAGTTTGCCGCTAAAATAGCGCAGTTGACGGGGCTTGAAGTGAGGGTGAGCATTTTGGGTTATATTCAACGCGGCGGACGCCCTACTGCGCGCACTAGAATTTTGGCATCGCAGTTTGGCAGTTTGGCGGTTGAATTATTGGATGCAGGCCAAAGCAATTTATTGGTTTGTCTTGAGGATGGAAAAATTATTTCACGTCCAATTTCTGAGGCCATCGCAGGCCATAAACAATTAAATAAAATGCAATGTGAACTTATAAATAAACTATCAGTATAATTGCAATAAAGAGGAAAGCATGAAACAAGATGAACTTGATTTAATTGGGCGCGGCGCCGCTGAGTTAATTTCTGAAAAAGAATTGTTGCAAAAACTTGCTAAGAAAAAACCTTTGCGCATAAAACTCGGCGTTGACCCAACCGCTCCAGATTTGCATCTTGGGCATACAGTTGTTATAAATAAGCTCAAAACCTTCCAAGATCTCGGTCATCAAATTATTTTTTTAATTGGGGATTTCACTGCAAAAGTGGGCGATCCCTCTGGACGCTCTCAAATGCGTCCAATGATGACAGACGAACAAATTAAAACAAATACCAAAACTTATACTGATCAAGTATTTAAAATACTAGACAGACAAAAAACAATTGTGGAATATAATAGCAAATGGTTAAACGCGCTCGGCGTTTCAGGACTATTGGCCCTTGCCGCAAAAAGCACGGTTGCGCAAATGCTTGTGAGAGACGATTTTGAAAAGCGATATGAAAGCGATAAGCCTATTAGCATTGTAGAATTTTTATATCCGCTTTTGCAGGCCTATGATTCGGTTGCATTAAATGCAGATGTTGAGTTGGGCGGAAACGATCAAAAGTTTAATTTGCTCTTGTGCCGTCAAATTCAAAAAGATTATGGACAGGAAGCTGAGATAGCTTTGACTATGCCGCTTTTAGAGGGGACAGACGGCATAAAAAAAATGTCAAAGAGTTATGGAAATTATATTGCTTTAAATGATAAACCGAAAGATATGTTTGGAAAAATAATGTCCATTTCAGACGACACAATGTATAGATATTATGAACTTCTTACGCAGGCGGATTTATCCGCTATAAAACAAATGCATCCCAAACAGGCGAAATTGGATTTAGCTTTTGAAATAACCCAAAGGTACTGGGGCAAAGATGAAGCGGCGCTTGCCAAAGATGAATTTGAAAAAGTTTTTGCAAAAAAAGACATCCCATCTGAAATGCAAACTTATACTGCCTCAAGCGATATGAAACTCTCCGATGTTCTTACAAAAGCAAATCTTATTTCCAGTAAAAATGAAGCCAGACGCTTGATTTTGCAAGGGGCGGTTAAAGCTAATGGCAATAAAGTTAGCTCTGATGAAACTTTGGCAAATTTAGCCGTCTTGGCTGATAAAACTATAATATTGCAGGCGGGCAAACGTAAGTTTTTAAAAATAATTCTGCAGTAATAAAATAAAATTCTATTTCCATTTCATTGGCGGTAAAAAATAAACAAGGGGAGTAAAATGTTTAAAATTATTTCAAAACAGCAGTTGGCCTCTAACATTACAAGTTTTTGGATTAGCGCTCCAGACATTGCAAAAAATGCAAAGGCTGGTCAATTCATAATTTTTAGAATTGACCAATACGGCGAGAGAGTTCCTTTAACTATCGCAGGCCAAGACAAACAAAAAGGTTTGATTAGAATTATTTTTCAGCATGCGGGAAAATCTACGCTTTGGCTTTCAACTTTAAATGAAGGCGACAGCATCAGAGATTTGTTGGGACCGCTTGGACATCCAACGGAAATAGAAAACTATGGAACGGTTTGTATTGTTTCAGGGGGCGTTGGGACGGCGGAAATTTTGCCTGTTATAGATGCGCTTAGAGCGGCAGGCAATAGAGTCGTTTCAATTGTCGGCGCAAGAACAAAAGAACTTTTGCTTCTTGAGGATGACATAAGAAAAGCCAGCACGGAACTTATAGTTGCAACCGACGACGGCTCTTACGGCGTAAAAGGTTTTGTGACAAATGTTTTGGCGGATGTTTTGCAAAAAGAAAAAGTCAATATCGTCTATGCAATCGGTCCTGCGGTGATGATGAAAGCAGTCGCCGCCCTTACAAAAGATAAAGGCGTAAAAACGCTTGCTTCGCTAAATCCTATAATGGTTGACGGCACAGGTATGTGCGGAGCCTGTAGAGTTTCGGTGGGCGGCAAAACAAAATTTGCCTGCGTTGACGGTCCTGAATTTGACGCTCATGAAGTTGATTGGCAAGAGCTTCTGTCAAGACTTGGCGCTTTTAAAGATTTGGAAAAAGTTTCTTTGGATGAATTTAAAAATGGAGGTTGCAAATGCCGCAGAGGATAATAATGCCGCAAAGACCGGCTGATATACGCAATAAAGATTTTTTGGAAGTTAATACAGGATATACGCATGAGCAGATGTTGGAGGAGTCTAAAAGATGCCTTCAATGTAAAGTTCCGCAATGCGTTAAAGGTTGTCCTGTTGAGGTGGACATTCCCGGTTTTATAAAACCGTTGAGTCAAGACAATCCAAAAGAAGCTATAAAAGTTTTAAAACAAAAGAGCAATCTGCCGGCAGTTTGCGGCAGGGTTTGCCCGCAGGAAAAACAATGCGAAAAACTTTGTATTTTAGGGATAAAATCTCAACCTGTCGCCATTGGCAATTTGGAGAGATATGCGGCTGATTGGGGCGCGGCAAATGAAGAGGAAAAGTTTCAGCCTGTCAAAAACGGCATAAA
>JAITCX010000236.1 GCA_031282945.1 Elusimicrobiota bacterium | reverse complement strand
AACTTTCAAAAGTTTTTGGACAAAATTCACTTCATCTCCTTAAGCATTTTACGGGTAGTAAAAGCGGCATATTCGGCGGCTTTAGGGAGGGCGGATTCATCCACATTGAATTTGCTATTGTGAATATGCACAGCGGTATCGGGACCGTTATTGGTGCCGACATAAATAAAATTTCCCGGCGCATATTTTAAATATTCGCTAAAATCCTCGCCGCCCATCGTTGGATTTTTGATCATTACAACATTATCTTTGCCGTAAAACTCTATAGCGGTTTGCTTGCAAAACTCCGCTATCTCGTCTGTGTTTATAAGCGGTTGAGTATTGTCAATATACTCTATTGAACATTTGACATTGTAAGAAATTTCTAAAGCTTTCAATTTTTCAATGATGCTCTTTTTTATATGCTCGCGCACGCCGTTGTTTAAAGTTCTAACAGTGCCGTCTATAAAAACTTCTTTTGCAACAACATTATAATTGTCGCCGCCTGAAATTTTACCTAAGGTTATAACGCAGGGCTGGAGAGGATCTATTTGACGCGTAATAATAGTTTGCACAGCCAAAATAAAATCCGCGGCGGCGGGGATTGGATCTATGCCGGCGTGGGGGCTTGCGCCGTGCGACATTTTCCCCTCAATTTTTATATGCAGTCTATCCACGCTTGCCATCATTGCTCCAAACTTTATTCCAACTTTTCCCGATTCAATAAGCTCCGAGACATGCATTCCCAAAATGACATCAACTTTTGGATCTTCCATAACTTTATCAACTATCATATCTCTTGCGCCGCCGGAGAGTTCCTCGCTTGGCTGAAAAATAAATTTAACTTTGCCGACCAAATCTTTTTTATTTTGGGAAAGAATTTGAGCCGCTCCCAGCATTATTGCAACGTGGCAATCGTGGCCGCAGGCATGCATCACATTGGCATTTTTAGATTTATATGGGACATCATTCTCCTCGCAAATGGGCAAGGCATCTATATCAGCGCGCAAGCCAATGGTTTTTCCGGGCAAACCTGTATCCAATAAACCTACTACGCCTGTTTTTGCAATTTTTTTTGCTGGTATTTGCAATTGCTGTAATTTTTGCAAAATAAAATCTGATGTTTTAACTTCGCATTTACTTAGCTCTGGATTTTCATGTACATATCTACGAATAGAAATCACTTCACTTTCAAAACTCATAATCACTCTCCTCTATTTTTACTCATTTATTCTTAATTTTATTTTAATTTTATATAAACTTTATATTATAACAACTTTTTAGGACTTTGAGAAATGTTATTTTCCTCGCTGGATTCAATAATCTACTGTAACAGCGGAATTAAAAACATCCATTGGCGTTAAAAAATTAAGACATTTTCTTGGTCTATTATTTAAGTAATTTTCAACTTCCCGAATTTGCTTGTCTGTAATATTTGCAAATCTCGTTCTCTTAGGAAAAAATCATATAATTAATCCCTTTGTGTTTTCAACCGTTCCTTTTTGCCAAGAACAATACTGCCTGCAAAAAAATGAAAGCGTTCTAAATTCTTTATTTATTTTTGGATAACTTCTACGCCTGTTTTTTTGTTTATAATTTTTTCACCTTTCAATTTTACTAATTCTCTACAGCATTGTAATAGGCTGTTGAATTTAGCTAAAGTTTATTTTTAGATAATTAGATAATAAGTTTTCTATAACATTGAGATAACATTAATTAAATAATAATAAGATTTTCAAAATTGCATAGAGGAATAGAAATGAAGAATTCGAAATAATTACGAGGTTTACCGCTAGATTGTCAAAATTTTAGGGAATTGAGCAAACTGAATGTTGTATGTGTAGAAATAGTTATATATACCTCAATTTTATGTACAAAATTTTCAATAATGTAATTTATCCTCTGTAAAAATTTGTATAATCTCTCTCATCTATTATAATATTTGAGTGTTAAGTGATATAAAAGACTAAAAAAGACTAGATCTTATCCATAATTTAGTTTGCTAATTGCAGTTTATAAATGATCTTTCTAAAGGAGCGCATATCTTGTTGTTATTTTTACGCTTGAGTGTTTCAGTGCTTCCTTAGTGTAAAAATACTTATGTCTGAAATAATAAAACAGTTTGCAAAGGTGTGTCTCATTGTATGAAATGTTGCATTTTGTATTTTTAATTTCTTAATTATTTTGTTGTTATCTTTGTCGTGTCTTTGTCTTGTCGTACCTCCTCTCGCCCACGCGGGCGTGATAGTACAAACTGCTGTCTATCACGTTAAAAGTAGACTTGAGGGGGAAGGCGAAAAATTTTTGCAGTGTCCGCTATTGCCATTGTTGCTTATCATTGTCGTGTCGTACTATCGCCCGCACTCTTTTTATTTTTTAGCCTAGCGAAAGCGGGCCAAGCCTTTGGTCTTTACGAGAAATTTTTTTTCGCCAAGAGGGCGTGACAGTACAGACTGCTGTCTGTCACGTCAAGAGTAGAGTCGGCGCGGGGGCGAAAAAAATTTTCGCAAGCGCGGCGCCGCAAAA
>JAITCX010000217.1 GCA_031282945.1 Elusimicrobiota bacterium | reverse complement strand
TTCGCCAAGAGGGCAAGTGAAACTGGAAGTTTCGCTTGCCCTCACCCAGGCGGGCGTGACAGTACAGACTGCTGTCAGTCACGTTAAAAGTAGAGTCGGCGCGGGGGCGAAAAAAATTTTCGCAAGCGCGGCGCCGAAAAACCAAAAGGTAGCGCAAAAAAAATAAAAAGAAAAGAGTTAAAGTAGCGTTAATTTTCTGTTTCTCTTTTAAAGAAAAAAGAATTAAGTTGCAGGTGTCGTTTTTTATTTATTTTTGAATAAGAAATTTCTGCCTCTCTTTTCTAAGGGAGAATAAACTTTTAAAGCGCTGTTAGTTTTTCTGTTTCTCTTTTTTCAAAAAGAGAAAGCTATTATCAATTTTCTGTTTCTCTTTTCCAAAAGAGAAATAATTTCCAAATCTTTTTTATAAAAGAATAAAAAAGTATAATTAGAGAGTGAGCGGTAAAATTAAGTAACAATATGAGGGAGAAAAATGTCAAAGACAGCTTTAATAAGCGTGTCGGATAAGACTGGCATTGTTGATTTTGCAAAGGGATTAATTGATCTTGGTTGGGAAATTATATCCTCTGGCGGCACTGCCAAAACCTTAAAACAACATGGCTTGCATTGCAGGCAGGTTTCGGACGTAACAGGTTTTCCAGAAATTTTAGATGGACGGGTTAAAACGCTTAACCCAAAAGTTCATGGCGCGATTTTGGCGGTTAGGCAAAATGCCAATCATCAAGCTGAACTTAAAAAACACAGCATAAATCCAATAGATATGGTTGTAGTAAACCTTTATCCATTTGAACAAGTTGTTTCAAAAATTCCCCAATCTCAAGATAAAAATATCTCTGATGAAGTGATTGAAAATATAGATATTGGCGGCGCGGCGCTGCTGAGAGCCGCCGCTAAGAATTTTAGAGATGTTTTAGTGATATGCGATATTGATGATTATAAAATCGTTTTAGAAAAGTTGAAAAGCGGTCAAGTTGATTCAAACTTTCGTTTAAGTCTTTGTGCAAAGGCGTTTGGGCATACGGCTTATTATGATGCAATTATTTCAAATTATTTAACTTGTGAAAAATTTCCAAAACAATCCGCCATTGCAATAAAGAAAGTTTTGCAGTTGAGATACGGCGAAAATCCGCATCAACAAGCCGCTTTATATTTGTCAAATGCGGATTTAGGCAATTCATCTGTTGTTGAAGCAAAACAAATTCATGGGAAAGAACTATCCTATAATAATTATTTGGACATAGAAGCCGCATGGATGCTTGTAAATGAGTTTTCTCACAATGCCTGTGCGATAATAAAACACAATAATCCTTGCGGCTGCGCCATTGACGCCAGTCAAGAAGATGCTTTTTTGCTTGCGCGCCAATGCGATCCAACAAGCGCTTTTGGCGGCGTGATAGCGTTTAATAAAGAGGTTACAAAAGAGACGGCCGTCCATATAAAAGATATGTTTATTGAATGCATTATTGCGCCTAAATTTTCTCTGCAAGCGCTTGATATTTTGAAGGAAAAGAAAAATCTAAGATTGTTAGAACAGCCTAAAATTTATAAAAAAGTTGAGCAGATGCAATATAAAACTCTTACAAATGGAATGCTGGTTCAAGAGGGGGACAATCAGCTTTTTGCAAGCCTCATAAAAGCGACTGTAAATGATGTCAACAAAGAAGTTAAGCGCTCGCTTGAGTTTGCATGGAAGGTTGTAAAGCATGTCAAATCCAATGCAATAGTTTTGGCGAGGGGATTTCAAACTGTGGGGATTGGAGCTGGGCAAATGAGCAGAATAGATGCATTTCATATAGCTGTGAAAAAAATGCGGGAGATAAAAGATTTGGCATCTAAAGAGCCTTTAATTTTAGCTTCCGATGCGTTTTTCCCTTTTGGCGATGTGGTTGAGGCGGCGGCGGAGATTGGCGTTGCGGCAATAATTTGGCCGTCTGGTTCTATAAGGGACGGTGATTCTATTGACGCTGCAAATGCCCACAATATTGCAATGTTTGCAACAAATATGCGGCATTTTAAACATTAAAAGCGTGAGTTGATTTTTTTAAGATGGTATAAAAATAAAACTAATGGAGAGGTGGCCGAGTTGGTTTAAGGCGGCAGTCTCGAAAACTGCTATACGGGAAACCGTATCGGGGGTTCGAATCCCCCCTTCTCCGTAGAACCTTGCATATTGAAAAATTTTTTCTCGTCTGAAAAAACTTAAAAAACGGCTTTGTCTATAATTTGTCTAATGGCTCTCATGATTTTAGAAAATTTGCATTTCACAAGTAAAGAGCGCTATTTTTTATTTTCCAAACGGATTAAAATTTTGCATTGCTGTATCAAAATAATTTCCAAGCAAATGCCCATAATACTGCTCTGTTATTTGCACGGAATGATGGCCGAGCAATTTTGATAAGCCGTAAATATCTTTGTTTTTTGCTAAGTAAAGCGTTGCAAAAGTATGGCGCAGGCAATGCGGATGGAAACCTTCAAAACCTATCCTCTTATAAAATTTCCGTAAATATGTTGATGCAGTTTGCATTGTCGGGCGTGAGCCGTCCGCATAAACTATTATTTTATTTGTTTTGATTTTTTCATTTTGCGCTTGCTCTTGTTTTAGATTTAATAAATACTCTTTTAAGACGGGCGGGATTGCGCCGACTCTAAACTTTCTGCTTTTAGTTCTAAAATCATCTATTGACTGGATTTTATAAATATTTCTTTCAAGGTCAAATGACTCCCATGTTAAGTTTAATATTTCGGATATTCTAGCGCCTATACAAAAACCTATAAAGTTAATAGCTTTCCAAACGCCGCTAGACTTTTCTACCACTTTTTGAATATCCTCAGGCTTATACCAATATTTTATTTCCTTCTCATATCTAACTTTCGGCAGCTTTAATCTTTTAAATGGATTGTCATTTAAAATATGCCAGTCAACAAGCTTTGAGCCTAAATTTTTAAGCGTTGTGCCTTTGCGTTTAATTGTAGCTTCCGTATTGTTTTTGTTTTCTTTAAGCCATACAAAGAAGCTCTCAGCGAAATATATATTTAAATCCTGCACATTTGATATATAAGGACAGAACTCATCTATATTATTAAATAATTGTCTATCCAGCGCCACGCTTGCCGGAGCTTTGTTTGCAATAGAATAATCCATATACAAGGCGCGCACATCCGCCCAGCCTAACTCTTTGCAGTCAAGACCGATACGCCCTCTATCTTTGTTTAGCTCATATTTTCCAAGCTCTATTTGAGCTAGCTTTTTATTTTTACTAGATTTCATCCACTTGAGCGTAGTTTT
>JAITCX010000195.1 GCA_031282945.1 Elusimicrobiota bacterium | reverse complement strand
ATCTCTATCTATCCAACAATTCCTTAATTTTAAGCGCCCATCTATTATTATGTTTTTTGGCGGCGCTGCGCACTTTCAGCTCATAAGTTTTGTCTGGATAAATAATTAAAAGCGCCTGCACTCTATAACGCCCATAATAGCTCTGCGCTAAAATAGTTGTATCATCTCCCTGTCTTCTTCTCTCCAATATTTCGGGAGAATACCGTTTAAATAAACGAAAAAAAGCAGAATCAAATTTACGTTCCAACTCCTCTGCATTTGTATATCTGCCCTCATGCCTTACAACCAAAGCCGCCCTATAACGTCCAGCCACATTGGCGGCGGAATAATATTTGGCATTAGTATCCTCATCCCAAGTCGTAGGCATCTGCGCGGAGCAGCCAATAAAACCAATACTAAAAAACAAAATAAATGCAATAATCTTTTTCATGAAACCTCCCTATTTTTTATTATTTTGAGTCCTCGCATAAAGCAGGCAAAACAAAAATAGTTGTTAAAATGGCGGCGGTTATTCCCACAAAAACCATAAACCCAATAATAAATAAAACGCTGTGGCGGGCGCACATTAAACTCCCAAAACCAATGAGCGTAGATAAAGCCGCAATTATCACAGCTTTTGTGGGGTGCAGCATTTTACCAACTTTATTTTGATATATCATAAATATGCCGTAATCCACGCCAAGTCCAACCAATAAAGGCAATCCATAAAGCCCAATTAAATTTAGTTCTACGCCGAATAAACTTGCAAAAATTATAAATACGCTTATTGCAGTCAAAGCGGGCAAAAGCGAAATAAACGCTTGTTTAAAACTTCCAAAAATACAAAAAGTTACCAAAAAAGAACCTATCAAAAGAACTATCATAATTTTTGTAAAACGAGACAAAACATCCTCTGCAATTTTTTCTTGTAAAAGCGCATTTGAAATTTCAACTGTTTTAATTTCGGGAATATTCTTAATTTGAACGTCTTTTGAAATTATGTTTACAAAAGCAAATTGCGTTTGAGTTTGAACAATTGGGTTAAAAACATTTTCTAAAACATTTTTATCATTTGCCGAGGTTTGAGGATTTAAAAGATTTTCATAAAAACTATTAAAAGCGTTTGCCTTAACTCCATATTTATCTAAAACGCTTCTTGCATTTTCTTTTATAAATAAAATTTTATCCGCGCTCCAAAATTGTTTCCAATTTTCTATATTCTCTTGCCTTTGATGATTTGATGGATAAAGAGTCCAAAGGGTTAAAATAGGATTTTGAACTGATAAAAGTTCATTGTTTCTAAGAGCTTCCTCTCTAGTATCTCCAAAGACAAAAAGCATTTTATTTGTATCAAAACTTGCGCCGGTAATTTCATCAAAAATTTTTCTATCAGCTTTTAATTGCTTGCTTTGCGCATTTAACGCTTCAAGCGATGTATTTGTTTTAAGAAAGTTTAGGCTTATTGCGGCAAGCAAAAAAATAACAGTTAAGAGAATTTTTGCATTTCTTTTGCTTAAACATTTACTTAAATATTTATTGGAAACATTATTTAAAATGTCGTTTTTGCCTTCTCTGCCGCCCTCGCCTTTAAAAATAAACGGGGCTATTAAAAATGCTATCAGCATTGCCAAACTTAATCCAATAGCGCAAAAAACAGCTACTTGTTTAAAAATTCCTATTGCGCTAAAAAATAAAAGCAAAAAAGTTATTATGCTTGTTATGGCGCTTGCAAAAATCGGTTTAAACATTTTCCTTACAACATTAAATTTATCCTTGCGTGAACTTGTTATAATTGCAAAATAAATATATACCAAATAGTCTACGCTTAAACCCATCAGAACGCCGCCAAAACCTAAAGTCATAATTGATAAAGCGCCGAAAATTTTTTGCGTTATAACAGCTGAAATAACAATGACAATAAGAGGGGCAAAATAAATGAAAAGCGCTTTTTTGTCTTTTAATAAAAAGATAAACATCAAAATCATTAACGCAATGCTCACAATGCTCACCCAAAAAACATCCCGCCGTATCATCTCATCATTTTGGCTTGTATATCTGGGCGAGCCTATATAAAAAACTTGTAAATTTTGCGGTAAAGTTTTTGAAAAGTTTACAAAAAAATCTTTTAAAGCTTTTGCTTTTGAAAGGTTTAAAAAATCTTTATAATCATAAATTAAAAGTTGATAATTTTTATCCCCTGCATTATTTTCACTTTGCAAGTTTTGACCTATAAAATTTAATACATTTAATTTTGATGTAAAAAATTCCAAAAGGTTTAAAGGATCGTTTTTAGAAATACCTGAGTAAAACATACCTAAACCCGAAAACAAATTGTCTATACTTTGATTGAATCTTTGTTTTATTTCTTTGGGCGTTAAAATATTAGAAACTTCTTTTGCGCTTTGGGCATTCCATAAATTTGGGAAAAAATTATAATAGGAAATCAAAAAACTCGCATCTAAATTTGGGGCGGAAAGTCCAAGATTTGAATTATTTTCTATTTCATATTTTAAATCATCGACCGCCTCTAAAATATCTTGCTTGGGATCAGAGGAAAATACAACTACAAAAACTTTATTTGAAATTGGAGATTGGGAAAATAATGCAATTTGCTCTGCAAGAGTTTGAGGCAGCATTTGCGAAAAATCATCGTCTGTAGGAATGCGAAAAAACAAAAATAAAAATAATAAAAAAATAAACGCGCAAAAAGTTAAATAAACTCTTCTATATTTTTGTAAAAATTCAAAACTAAATGGAGAACGCATCTTCAGGCAAAGCCTCATTTATCTTTACATTTGTAAAAATAATTGTTGTTAAATCTCCATTTTTTGCATAAAACAAAACTTTGTCCACTTCGCCTTTTTGATTGTAAAACACTTCAATTTTTTTTGGCGCATCTGAAGTTTTCTTAGGCAAAAAAACTATTCTATCGTCTCTAAATTCTACATCATACGCTTTTTGCAAAACATCAAAATCCATAGACACAAAAGCATATAAAAATGTTGCAAAGCGGCGCGCAAAACTTTT
>JAITCX010000177.1 GCA_031282945.1 Elusimicrobiota bacterium | reverse complement strand
ACAAATGTATTTTGATCTATTTTCATGTTGGTATGAACATTTGAAAGTACAATGCAATGTTGATTGTAATAGACATAAGGAGAAAATTGAAACGACCAATCTTCTCCATTTAATTTTAGGGCAATGAGCCGTAAATTTTGTTTTGAGGGATATTTAGCATTGCCGCAAAATCCTTCATTTTCTATACATAAAACGCATTTTGGATAATTTTGTTTTGGCAAATTTAAACGGACAATTTGAGCGATCTCTTGAGGAGTTTTTTCGGGCTTGGCAAGATTTATCGTCAAATCTAAAAAACCATATTCAGTTTTTGTTTTCCAAACGATATTTTTTTTAATGCGTTCAGCTTTAATATAAGCGGCTTGCTTTTGTTTTTGATACATCCAATCCGTTGCGGCCTGCATATTTTTACGTTTTGCTAAATCAAAAAAACGGCGTTCAAAATCAGACGGCCTTTGCAGAAAAGTTGAGATGAGATCAGTCTCAAAAATATCTCTGTCAATATTAGAGATAATTTTATTTGCCGCCGCCCAAGCGGAAATGGCGCTTAAAATTTGATCGGGATAATCGCAAATAATTTTATCATCCGCCTTAAACTCAAACCCTTCTATTTTTAATTTTGCGCAAATAGAATTCAATGCCCAAATTTTATCGGCGTCCTCTATCAGCTGGGCTTTAAGGGCATAATTTACAAGCTGTAAAACAAGCTCTGCAATATCACAAGACTTCATTGTCTCTCCCTAAAATAAAAGTTAGTTTAAACTAGCAAATCATAAATTAAAGCTAAATGTAAAGACACCCCGACTGTTAAAGCGTCTTCATCCAATTTAAAATACGGCGTATGCAGCATAGCTTTTTTATCAAAATCTTTATGTCCCGATCCAATATAAGCAAAACACCCGTCCACTTTTTGTTGATAATAGGCGAAATCTTCCCCGCCGTAAGAAGCTTCTGGGAGTAATTGCAGTTTATAATCAGGCGTTAAAAATTTATCATAAGATTGCTTTAAAACGTCTACAGCTTTTTGTGAATTTATTCCAACAGGATAACCTCTTATAAATTTTAAATCATAATCAGCCCCGTAAATTTCCGTTATGCCTTTTACGGTTTTTTCAAATTCTTGTTCCATTTTCTCTCGGACATCCGCATGATGCGTGCGCATTGTGCCGGACAAATAAGCGGTCGGTGGAATAATATTGTAAGAGCCGTTTGCCATAAAAGTTGCAACCGTTATAACGGGAACTTTATTGGGAGCGATTCGCCTTGAAACTATAGTTTGCAAAACGTTTACAATTTCAGAGCCGATAATAATTGGGTCCACCGCATCTTGAGGACTTGCCCCATGCGCGCCGCGCCCTTTAATTGTAAGCTCAAAATTTGTTACCGCCGCGCTGTGGGTGGGATTGTGATAAGCGATTGTGCCGGTGGGCAAAGCAGGCTCGCAGTGAATCGCAAAAATCATGTCTACCCCTTTGAGAACATCTGCCTTCACCAATTCTATCGCCCCTCCGGGAGGAAGCTCCTCCGCATGCTGAAAAATAAAGACCAGCCGCCCCTTTAATTGATCGGAAATTTCCGATGCGCATTTTACCGCCCCCATAAGCATTGCGGTATTGGCGTCATGGCCGCAAGCATGCATTATGTCGGCATTTTTAGACGAGAAAGTTTCGCCGCTGTTTTCACAGATCGGCAAAGCGTCAATGTCGGCGCGCAAGGCTACAGTCTTTCCGGGATGCGCTCCATTGACAATTACTTTTGCGCTCGTCGGGGTGGGCTGCGTTATCTCAACATTTTTTAATGCGGAAAGTTCTTTTATAATGAAGGCAATAGTTTGAAATTCTTTAAAGCTCAGCTCAGGGTTTTGATGAATCGTCCTGCGCCATTTTACCACATCGCCAATAACTGCGGCCGCCAATTCTTTAATTTTTGCGTTCACAATATTCTCCCTTAAACTAAAATTTTATTTTGGACCAAGCGGAATGCCCAACGCCGTCCAAAGCGTAAGCATTATCACCCACACTATTAAAAATATCACGGAATAAGGCAGCATATTTGAGACGATAGTTCCAAAACCGCTGTCTTTTTTATAGAGGGCAATATAACTTAAAAGTATGGGCATGTATGGAAAAAGCGGGCTCAGCGGATTGGTAACGGAATCGCCTATACGATAAGCGGCCTGCGTGAGCGCTGGGTCTTGGCCGAGCAGTAAAAACATCGGCACAAAAATTGGAGCAAGTATCGCCCATTTCGCCGAGGCAGACCCGATAAATAAATTTACAAATGAAGCGAAAAGTATAAAAGCTATCAGCAATCCATAACCTGTAAGCCCGATATTACTTAAAAAGGCCGCTCCTTTTATTGCCAGAATAACGCCCAAATTGCTAAATGTAAAAAGCGCCAAAAACTGAGCGGCAAAAAAAGCTAAAACGATATAGGGTCCCATTTCGCTCATGGATTTGCCCATCATGATTACGGCGTCTTTATCCCTTTTTATTGTGCCTGCAATTTTACCATATACTAGGCCCGGCAATAAAAACATAACTGTTACAATTGGAATGATGCCCGCCATAAACGGAGCTTTTAAACCTAAAATAGAACCTTGTTCATCAGCTAAAAAAGGATTTTTCCCGAGACATAAAAAAACAATAAACAGCAAATAAATTATAAGCGATATGCCAGCCCATTTCAATGCTTTGACTTCTACTTCTTTAGGCGCAAGCGAAGTTTTTTTGAATTGGCTAAGAGGTTGATTTGCATAGCGCGGAGCAATAATTTTTTCGGTGATGATCGTTCCTGCAATTGTTAAAACGAAGGTTGAAATGAAAAGGAAATAGTAGTTCATTGCGGGCGTTGCCATGTAAGTTGGATCTATCAACTGCGCTGACGGGATGGTAAAAGATGCCGCCAAAACATCGGATAGGCCTATCATTATATTTGCGCAAAACCCAGCCGCCACGCCGGAATAAGAAGCGAACAAACCGATGAGCGGATGGCGTCCAACGCTTAAAAATACGAGCGCGGAAAGCGGCGGCAAAACGATAAAGCCGGCATCGCCTGCCACATTTGAAACTATGCCGATAAAAATAATGACTGGGGTGACTATAGCTTTTGGAATGCCGCTAACCGCTCTATGAAGGGCGGCGTCCATTAAGCCTGATTTCTCAGCCACGCCGACGCCGATCATGACAATCAACACCATTGCCATAGGAGGAAAACCTTGGAAACTGGAGACTATAGCGCTAAGATAATTTTGAAGTTGATTTTTTTGCAATAGGCTTACGACTTTTACAATTGAGCCGTCTTTTGGGTGAATTGCAGAAACGTCCAAAAATCCCAATAAACCTGATACAGCCACAACGGCCACGCATAATAAAAAGAATAGAGTTATAGGGTCTATCATTTTATTGCCTTTAGTTTCTATGGCATTTAGAAAACGATAAATGAACCCTGAATTTTCCGTTTTTTCCGTCATTAAAAACCTCCTCAAAGCTTAAATATAAACACATCGCTAAAACAAACAGGATAATTTTGAAAATGCAAAAAAAAAGGCAAAGAAACATAATGTTCCTTTGCCCCTTTGCAAGCACATATATTTAGATAAAATTAGTAGCGGTAAAGCCAAACAACGGGTAAATTTATTATACCAAATTTTTGATAAGAAATACAATTTTTCTTTTGAAAAAGCGGAACATAAAACTAAAGTCAGGACGTTTTTCTCTTTTTGAAAAAAGAGAAACAGAAAATTATCGCTCTTTAAACTTATTTCTTTATTTTTGTTTTGCGCTACCTTTTGGTAGGGTGTCTTTAGCAACCCCAATGGCCCTCCTTGCCGCATCTTTTGCGAGATTTAATAGTAAAAATTTCTGCGAGTTAGAAATTTTAAAAAATCTGTCTCAACACTTTAATGACAATTTTATATTTTCCCCTATTTCAAAAATACCTATCAAAATTTACATTAACCATCTCAATTTTACCTTTCAACAGAGGATTAAAAGAGCAGATCATTTGCGACACTACAGAATTTTCATCTTGCGCCAAAGATGGAACAAATATTTCTTTGGCATTTATTTCTTTTACGCCTTGCAAAGTTTTAAGATCGGTGCAAACTTCCCAATAAAAACCGTCAGTCGCAAAATATCCTAAGTTTTTGTTTTTATCATAAATAATATAAAAATCAATAAATTTTATAACTGTCTCAAAATATGTTTTATCTCTCAAACAAAAACCATTTTTATCAACCATAAAATTATTATAAAGTTCTAAAAGCAAATTTGTATCCGCTACATTGGCTTTTCTAATTTTTAAATTCGATTTATTATCATAACTTAAAATAATTTTTTTCTCATAACAAAAAGATTCAAAACCGCTGGAAATATAAACATTTGGATTTGTGGGACATAAATATAGCCCATCTGCATTTTTTTGAACATAAAATTTTTTGATATGCGCCAATAAATTAAAAGCATTCTTTTGCC
>JAITCX010000072.1 GCA_031282945.1 Elusimicrobiota bacterium | reverse complement strand
CATAGGCTCTACGGCAGGCTCCTCTTTTGAGGTTTGTTCAGATTCGGCGGGCGGAGTTTGAGCCGCGTTTGCGCTTTCTTTTGAAAGAGCTATTATTTTTTCCGCTTTTTCTAGCTTTTTATTTAAACGTCTAAATGGAATGCCGATGATCAAACTGGCAAATATGTAAAATACAATAATTAAAAGTATCACTGCAAGGCCAAATATTGGATAGTAATACCAATTTCTCCAATGTGCGCTTAGAGTTGTAACATCTTGAAGGGAGATTTCCACAAACAGCATATTGTCGGCGCCAAGGGGAAGAGAATATAAAATTGCCGTGGGAACAACAGCTCTCTTTGTTTTGGATGGGGGGGCTTCTTGAGGGACTTCGGCCGCCTGAGCGGCTTCCTGCGTATTTGTTATATTTGCCGGCTGAACTTGACCAGTGGCAAGCGCATTTTCGCTATATGCGCCGGGCTGCTGCGCGGCGTTTTCTTGCGTTTGGACATTGGAGTTTTGTGCAGATTCCGGAGCAGGCGCCTCAGCTTCAGGTAGAATTTCTTGAGCCATCTCAGCGCCATTGCTTTTAGTTCTCAGTAAGGCGTTTTCAATGGCATTTTCAAGTTCAAGATTGGATCTCTCAAGTCTGTCAGAACTGGCAATTAAGTTATGCGAGCTGTCTAAAATAAAAACAGAGGCAACGCCTTCTATTCTTGCAAGAGCAATCACTTCAGACATTAAACGTACATTATCCCCTGTTGTAATTGCGGCGTCTATAATAGACGCTTGGGATTTTGCCGCTGAGGTAACATTTTGCACAGCTTGCGCTTGGAGATCTTTTCTGGTTAAATGGTAGAGGAATTGGGCGGAGCCATAAAATATGGCTAAACCTGCGATTAAAGATAAAAACGATACAACTATAATATATTTTTTCATAGTTTTAAGATTATAGAATAAGCAAAAAGGAGTGTCAAGATGGCAAATTTGGAAATGGAGTTTGGCATTAAAATTGTAGAAGCTAAAACCTTTGCTCAACGCTTTTTGGGCTTTATGTTTAAATCAAAAGCGGATTACGCCGTTTTGTTTATCCACTGCAAAAGCATACATACTTTCTTTATGCGCTTTAATTTGGACATCGTTTTCTTGGATAAAAATTTTAAGGTTTTGGCAGTTAAAAAAAATGTCAAACCATGGCGGTTGGTTTTTGGCATAAAAAATTGCACCCATATTTTAGAGATTCCAAGCTCCGTTTAAGTTGTGTAAAGATCTATATTAATATGTAAATACTTTTGTTGATTTATATTTTATTTTTTACTGCATTACTCGGGGAGGGAAAAATAGCAGAAGCTTAATTTTTTGATTTATGACTTCGCTTCCATAAAAGCAAAACCCCCAGAATTTTATTCTGGGGGAAGGAGATACTACTTTGACCGACTTGGCTGTTTTGCTTGTTTTGATTAGTTATACGGCTTTTTGTTTTTCAATTTTTTCGGAGTGGGAGAAAGTTTTATTTTGATTGTTGGAGTCAATGATTTCCTGCAATGCCACAAGTTTATTTCTATAGCGTTTGGAATTCTTTTCTCCTTTTACATGTATTGCGCTCAGTTTGCAAGAATGCACGCAGGCCATGCAAAAATCGCAATTGTGAAAATATGAAACTTTGCCTTTGGCTAAAATATTTCCTTTGGGGCAAACTTTTTGGCAGACGCCGCAATTTATACAACTTTTATCAACCCTAAAATTTATATCGTTTTTACCGTCTACAAGGAAAAAGAACTTTTTAATTGAGGAGAGAATCTTTGTAAAAAAACCTTTTTGGGGAGCAGAATTAATTTTTCTGCATCTAATATCGTTTATAATTAAAGCGATGTTTTTGTCAATGGATTTTTTAAATTCAAATTCTAATTCTTTATTGATATCAGCTCGCAGCAGATAATTGTCTATCATTAAAATTTCATTGACATAGTGAAAGTTAAAATTTCTTGCTTTCGGCATAGCGCTAACTAGCTCTTGCAAAGCTGTCCCTGAAAATTTTCCATAAGTCATAATGGCAAAAAAATACTGGGATTTCAATTCCACTTTTTTTAAGAATTCCGCTACCATTGCGGGAACCTGCACCCCATGGCATGGAAAAACTATCCCAATGGAATCATCCTCAAAATACGTGTCTCCTTTTTTTATAACTTGAGCAATTGAGTAAAGCTGCCCCCCAATTTTCTTAGCTACAGATAAAGAGTTTCCAGTTCCCGTAAAATAAAAAATTTTCATAAAGGTTCTCCTTGTTGATTATTACAAACAGAATTATAACAAATTGTTTTCAACTTGTCAACATATAATTGACAATTATACAACAATCATCAACAAGAAATTAAGATTTTATATTTTTATCGGCGCATGTAACTGGTTATGGATGTATATAAACAAATAAATGAGAGGGAATATTTTTAAAATTGCAAAATTTAAATATACCTTTTCATCCAAATCTGCCCGACAGATATTCCTGTGTCTTTTTTTCTTTTGGGACGACAAACATTTCTTTAGTGGGGCTGAATTCTATAAGTTCGCCTAAATACATAAACGCAGTTTGGTCGGAAACTCTTGCAGCCTGCTGCATATTATGGGTCACTATGGCGATGGTATAATATTTTTTGAGCTTTAAAACCAGTTCCTCAATTTTGCTTGTGGATATTGGATCTAAACTTGCGCACGGCTCGTCAAATAAAATCACCTCCGGCTTTATCGCCAAACATCTTGCGATGCAGAGTCTTTGTTGTTGGCCGCCGGAGAGTTCCAATGCGCTTTTGTGCAATCTATCTTTGACTTCATTCCAAAGCGCCGCATGTTTTAAGGATTCTTCTACAATTTCAGGGATTAATTTTTTGGGCGTTTTGCACAACTGCAGGCCATAGCTTATATTTTGAAAAATAGTTTTGGAAAATGGGTTTGGTTTTTGAAAAACCATTCCAACCTTGCGTCTAATTTTTACGGCATTTGTTTTTTTATCCAAGATATTTTCGCCGTCTAAATAAATTTCCCCGCTGACGCTGGAATTTGGCGCCAGTTCATTCATTTTATTTAACAATCTTATAAATGTAGATTTTCCGCAGCCCGAGGGTCCTATAAAAGCTGTAACTTGGTTTTCGTAAAAATTTACGCTTAAATTTTTTAAAATCTGCATTTGTCCATAATAAAAATTTATATTTTTAGCCTCAATTTTTATTTTATTGTCATCCATTTTTCCTCCTGTATTTATTTCTTAAAAATATTGCCGCAAGTGAAATTATAAAAACCATAAGCATTAAAATTAAAGCGCAGCCGTAGGCGATAGGCTCTTGTTTGGCTGGATTTGTTCCCTCTGTCATAAGCGCGTAAATGTGATAAGGCAGCGCCATGGTTTCAGAAAAAATTGAGTCGGGGTAACCTCTTTTATAAAAAGCGGCGGCGGTAAAAAGTATGGGAGCGGTTTCGCCCGCCGCTCGGGCAATGCTTAAAATTATGCCTGTCATAACCGCCCCAAAAGCGCAAGGCAAAACTGCTTTTCTTATGGTTTGAAATTGCGTGGCTCCCAATGCAAGCGAAGCTTCTCTGATAGAATTGGGCACGGCGTTTAGCGCCTCGCAGGAAGCGGAAATTATTGAGGGCAAAATTAAAATGGCAAGCGTTAAAGCTCCCGAGAGAATTGAGATGCCAAAGCCCAAAAACTTTACAAAAAATGTGAGGCCGAAAAGTCCAAAAACTACAGACGGAACGCCCGCTAAATTATTGACGCCTATTTTTATAATGCTTGCAACGGTTCCTTTTTGGCAATATTCTTGCAGATAAATTGCGCATGCCAAGCCCAATGGGGCGGCAATAATAATTGCGCCAAGCGTCAAATAAAATGTGCCGATGATGGCCGGAGCGACCCCTCCGCTTGACATTGCGTCTTTTGGCGGTTGAGTTAAAAAACTCCAAGACAAGACAGGCAGTCCATTTTTAGCAATGAAGTAAATTAAACTTGCAAGGAAAAAAAGCGTTATTAAAATGCAGGCGCCTATTAAAAGGAAAGATACTTGTTGAATAATTTTATTTTTCATGACTAGACTTTTATTTTTTTGTATATTTTTGATTTATTTTTTCAGCTAAAATATTAAATGCCAAAGTTATCAAAAATAGAATTAATGCAATTGCAAACAGGCTGTGATAATGCAAACTGCCGGAAGCCGCCTCGCCCATTTCGCTTGCTATTGTTGCAGTCATCGGCCGCACGGGCGAGAAAAAAGATTTTGCAATTACCGCAGCTTGGCCTGACGCCATTAAAACTGTCATTGTCTCGCCTACAATTCTGCCGGTTGCCAAAATGATGCTCGTTAAAATTCCTGAGGAGGCGGCGGGAACTATTATTGAAAACATCGTCTGAAATTTATTTGCGCCTAAAGCATAAGACGCTTCCCTAAAACTGTTTGGCACAAATGACAGCGCATCTTCGGATATGCTGGTGATGGTGGGGATTGCCATAATTCCCAAAACCAAGCTGGCGGTGAGAGCGCAAAGTCCAGTGGGCAAATTAAATGTTTTGGCGATGAAAGGCGCTACAATTGTGAGAGCGAAAAACCCAAAAACGATAGACGGCACAGCTCCCAAAAATTCCACCAGCGGTTTTAATATTTTTCTGCTTTTTTCGGGGGCGAGTTCATGAATATAAAGGGCGCTTCCTATGCCGAGCGGTATGCAAATAAAGAGCGCTCCCACGCTTACTAAAAAAGTTCCGCTGATCAAAGGCAGTATTCCAAATTCAGGCGGGTCAAAAGTGGGATACCAAGATTTTCCAAAAATAAATTTAAATATATTTACTTTTAGAAATAGGGGATAGCTTTCTAAAAATAAAGCGGCGACTATTGCAAGCAGAAATAATAGACAAGAAAAAGCAAGACAGGCAAAAATTAGCTTAATCGCTTTTTCTTTTAGGCTAAACATGCGCTCCTCCTTTAGTGCAACATAGGGGGAGAAAAATGTTTGGTTCTCCCCGCTATTTGCGCTCCTAGCGCTGCACAATATTATTTGATTTTTTATTTAATTGAGACAAACCCTTGTTGTTCAACTATTGCCTGTCCCTGCGGGCTTAAGACGAAATTTATAAACTTTAAAACTTCGGCTGAAGGGTTAGCGTTTGTCAACATATACAAATCTCTGCTCAAGGGATATGTCCCATTTTTAACAGTATTTTTATCGCTTGCGATATTGTCAACCTTAATAGTTTTAATGCTGGCGCCGGCATATCCCACGCCGACATAACCGATTGCGGATTGCGTTTTCGAAATAAGTGAAACGATAGCTTGATTGGAACTTTGCATTAAAGCGCTTTGCACGACTTTTTGGCCTTTGAGGGCAAGCTCGCTGAACGCTTCAAAAGTTCCGCTTGCGCTGTCGCGCGAGACTACAACAATTTTCTCGTCTTTGCCGCCGACATCTTTCCAGTTTGTGATTTTTCCTGTATAGATATCTGCAATTTGGGCGCGGGTGAGATTTGTTACGGGATTGTTTTTATTGACGATTAA
>JAITCX010000040.1 GCA_031282945.1 Elusimicrobiota bacterium | reverse complement strand
CGCCCCAAAAAAACAATAAAAAAACCAGTCAAGAAAACTTGGCTGGTTTTAAAATTTAAATTTAAAAGCGGGCGATGGGACTTGAACCCACGACCTTCTCGTTGGCAACGAGACGTTCTACCACTGAACTACACCCGCAAATATTTAGAATGCTGAGGGCGGGATTTGAACCCGCATCCGGTTAAGGACACGCCCCTCAAACGTGCGCGTATGCCAATTCCGCCACCCCAGCGCCGATCCTTTTCTTTATGACACAACTGAATACACGCCGATTTGCGTGGACAATTTTGTGAGAAATAGAGAAGTCAATACAAAAATGCAAGCCATTACAATAGTGACTCTTTTTATAAAAGCTTTTCCCGATTGAGCGCTGAAAAACTGATCGCTTCCGCCTCCGCCAAAAATTCCAGCCATTCCGCCGCTTTTTCCAGCTTGCAATAAAACTACAATAATAAGACCGCCGCAAGCTATGTAATGAATAATTTGTAAAAAAGTATAAAGTATGTTCATAGTTTTAAGATTATAGCATAAATAATAAAAAAGTCAAAATTTTATTTTCCCTCACTTCAAAAGTTTAACCGCTTTTGCAATTCTCTCAAGCCCTTTGGAAATATTATTTATTGAGGTAGCATAAGATAAACGCATATATCCGCTTGCCCCAAAAGACGTGCCCCCCACAACCGCGACATGCGCTTGCTCAAGCAAAAAGTTTGCAAAATCTAAATCAGTTTCAATTTTTTTGCCGTTAAATTCACTTCCTAAAAAATATTTAACGCTTGGAAAAACATAAAATGCGCCCTCGGGCTTTATACATTTTATACCCTCTATGGCATTTAATCCGTCCACGATAAAATTGCGCCGCTGTTGGAATTCTTGACGCATTTTATAGACAGGTTCTTGAGTTCCGCTCAAAGCGCTTACCGCCGCCTTGACGGAAATTGAAGTTGGATTTGAGGTGGACTGACTCTGCACTTTCGCCATTGCTGAAATAATTTCTTTGGGACCCGCCGTATAACCAATGCGCCAGCCCGTCATAGCATAACCTTTTGAAACGCCGTTTACCACAATTGTTATATCTTTAACTTCTTTTGAAATTGAAGCAATAGATGTAAAAGTAAAACCGTCATAGACAAATTTTTCATAGATATCGTCTGCAATTATCAAAATATTATTTTCAAGCGCAATTTGCGCAATCTCTGCCAATTCTTTTTTACAATAAGTCGCCCCAGTTGGATTTGAGGGGGAATTGATTATTAAAGCTTTTGTTTTTTTTGTGATAGCTTTTCTTATATCGTCAGGCAAAACCTTAAATTTATTTTCACTTTTAGTATTTACGATAACGGGTTTTGCGTCCGCCAAAATAATCATGTCCGGATAAGATACCCAAAACGGAGCGCAAAATATTATCTCATCGCCGGGATCGGCTATTGACTGAATAATATTATAAATGGAATGCTTTGCCCCGCAGGAAACAATAATTTCATCCGCGCTATAATTTAAATTATTATCGCGTTTAAATTTTTCTATGATAGCTTCTTTTAATTCCAAACTCCCGCCGACAGGAATATACTTTGTATAGCCGTCCCGTATCGCTTTTATAGCGGCATCTTTTATGTGGTCGGGCGTGTCAAAATCAGGCTCGCCCGGTCCAAAATTAATTATGTCCACGCCCTGCGATTTCAAAAGCTTTGCCTTTGCATCAATTGCCAAAGTTGGAGACGGCTTAATGTTTCTTACCCTTTTAGAAATAATCATTTTCCCCCTCTTTTTTAACCTTTTAAATTTACAAACTTTCCATTAAAAATGGTACGTTTATGTTTAAACTTATCGTCAAAAACCGCCAAATTTGCAGCGGCGCCTTTTGTAATAATTCCAATTTTATTTGCAATGCCGAGCATTTGAGCGGGATAGAGAGTCGCCATCCTCAAAGCTTCAATCAATGGGATATTCGCCTTTGTAACGGCATTTGCAACTGAGGAGAGCATGTCAATATTTGATCCCGCCAAAGCTCCAGCCTCATTTCTGCAAATTCCGTCTTTTACAAAAACTTTATAGCCGCCAAAATTAAATTCTTTCAACTTTGTCCCCATTGAAGTTGCGGCATCCGTCACAATATAGAGTTTATCGCCTTTAACTTTTTTAGCAAAAGATACTGACGCAAAATCACTATGAAATCCGTCCACAATAATGCCTGCGTAAATATCATTTGCCAAAACAGCGCCTACCCCGCCGGGAGAGCGTCCCTCAAATGGAGTCATCGTATTAAACAAATGCGTAGCCATTGTTATGCCGTTTACAAAGCCGTCCAAACACTGCGCATAATTCGCATTGGTATGGCCCATAGAAACTTTTACGCCGCCTAAACTTAACTTTCTAATCAAAGTTAAATCTTGTTCCTCAGGAGCAACCGTTAAAATTATGGGAATTTCTTTAACCTCTTTACACAAAAAATCTACGATGTCGGCATCCAATTTTCTAATCAAATTTTTAGCATGCGTGCCGCTCTTTTGTGGACTGATAAATGGTCCTTCAATGTGCAATGCCAAGAGTCCAGCATCAGGATTTTTATAAAATGTTTTTGCAACCTCAACCGCTTTTTTTATATCCGCCTCAGAAGCAGTAATGAGCGTGGGGACAAAACCTGTCGTTGCAAATTTTAAGCATGTTTTAAACATTGTTTCAAGCGTGCAGGAAGAAATGTCGTCATTAAACAAAACGCCGCCGCAGCCGTTTATCTGTACATCAATAAACCCAGCGCAAATGATCGCGCCGTCAACATTTATGCGCTTCAACGATTTTGCAATCACCTTATCGTCTACAATATCTACAATGCCTGTTCCTTCATCTATAATTATGGACTTATCATCAATAAATTTCCAACCGTCAAAAATCAAACCGTTTGTAAGCGCATACATAAACAGCCCCCTTAAAAAACTTTAATGCGGCGGTTTTTATCTCTAAAAACCGCCGCATTTTATGGACCTAAGCGCTCAAAGAAAAGCGCAAAACGCACATTATTTTTTTGTAACTTTTGTCATCCTCACCTGTCTTCTTACTTCTAAAACTTTTGCAGGCGAAACGGAAAGCTCGTCGATTCCCATTCTCAAAAATTCTTTTGTCAATGTTAAATCGCTTCCAAGCTCGCCGCAAATTCCAACCCATGCGCCTTCTTTATGAGCCGCTACAACAACATTTGCAATCAAGCGCAAAACCGCTGGATGATGAGTATCTACGTACCTGTCAATTTTTTGATTTTGCCTGTCAACCGCCAAAGTATACTGAGTGAGATCGTTTGTGCCGATTGAGAAAAAATCTACCTTTTTTGCAAGCACATCTGCCGTCACGGCGGCCGCCGGAGTTTCAATCATTATGCCGATCTCAACGTCCTCATCAAAAACATGTTTTTCTTTGCGCAATTCATCTTTTACTTCCTCAATAAAATTTTTAGCTTCATCAATTTCCCAAGGGCTTGTAATCATTGGAAACATTATAGCAAGAATTCCAAAAGCTGAAGCTCTAAATAGGGCTCTCAACTGCGTTTTAAAAACATCCGATCTGGCAAAACTCAAACGAATTCCCCTCAAACCAAGGGCGGGATTTTCCTCTTTATCCAAATTGAAATAATCCACTTGTTTGTCTGCGCCGATATCCATAGTTCTTATAACAACTTTCTTTCCCTTGAGGGCTTCCAACACTTTTCTGTAAGCGTTAAACTGCGTCTCCTCATCAGGATAAGTATGCGTTTCCAAATACAAAAATTCGCTTCTAAACAATCCAACGCCATGCGCATCGCTGTCTATGATCATCTCAATTTCTGAGGGAGAACCCATGTTTGCCATTATTTCAATTTTATGGCCGTCAAGCGTTATATCCTCTTTACCTTTGAGCGTAAGCAAAAGCGCCTTTGTTTCATCTTCGTCAATTTTTTTCTTATTCATCATCGCAAGAGTCACTTCATCGGGGTCAATGTAAAAGTTTCCTTTATATCCATCCACTATCGCCAACTTCCCGTCAATAGAATCATCAAAAGGTTCGTCAGCTTGAACGATTGCAGGTATGCCTAAATTTCTCGCCAAAATTGCAGTATGAGACGACACAGAACCTTGCAATGTTACGAAAGCTAAAAGTTTAGATTTATCTAACTTTATGGTTTCGCTGGGATTTAGGTCGTCGGCCACCAAAATAAATTTATCTTCCATCCCAATTAATGCATCCTCTCCTCCCATTAAACAGTTTATCAATCTGCTAGAAACATCGCGCACATCGGCCGCTCTGCCTTGCATATATTCATCATCCATCTCCGCAAAATTTTTAGCAAACTTTTCCCCCGTAACAAAGGCTGCATATTCTGCAACAAATTTATCATCTTTTATCATGGAGTGAATATCATTTAAATAATCTTCATCCTCCAACATCATTTGATGAATTTCAAAAACTTGCGCGTCTTTTTGACCGACTTGAGCCACAGCTTTGTCATAGAGTTCTTTGAGCTGTTCTTTTGCTTTTGCCAAAGAGTCGTCTAGTTTTTTCAGCTCGGCGTCTACTTCATCTTGCTTTAAATACTGACATTTCACCGCATCTTGTTTTTTCTTGTACAAATAAATTTTACCGATTGCCAAACCTTTACTTGCCGCTTTACCTTGGATGATTTTCATACGCTATCCCCTTTATTTTTAGATAACATGAAAGTGCGATAATAAGATTTTTTCCGCTTGCGCGTTCCACAATCCATTATGCTCTTTACATGCTTTGTATAATTGTTCAAAAAGTTTATCTTTTTTGCCAAGTTCCTCAAAATCCGCAATTGCCGTAAGCGGTAAATTTATTTGAGGGTAGGTCAATCTTTTTGCGCCCGGAACTTTTGTAAGTTCCGCCGTAGCCTGTGCAATGCTGTCTATTCCGCCAATATGTGAAACCATGACGGCGGGATGAATTTTTTGACGGCTTGCCAGATCCAGAGCTTCTTTTAAATCGTCAGTTGTTCCGCCTGTTGTTCCAAAAATATGGGCGCTTGTATAATGACAATTATATAAATTTATTTCAGCTCTAAATTGATTGTCGGTGGGGCCGGCAAAAAAGTTTAACCCGCCGTCAAAGCCCAGCATTCTATCAGCCAACTGGCAAACTTCTTTAATAGGCGTCATCACCAAAACATCGTCATAACCTTTGGCCTCAGATATATCTAACAATTTTTTATCTATATTTTCTACCTTTGCCGAATTTATATAAATTAGTTCTACATCTTTTTCCTTTGCTCTTTGCGGGGAGATAAGAAGTTGAGCGCGCTGCAGGCGGGCATCGTCAATATCTGTAACGACAATACGCTTAGGTCTTTTTTCTTTTTCCAAAGTAAGCGGATATTCTATACTGCCAAGCCCCATAGGACCTGCGCCGCCTAAAATTAAAACATTACCGCCGGGCTTAACGCCCATAGCATGATTATAATTAATTTTATTGGTGTGATAAAAAGCATGATAGGCGCCGATAATGCAGCTCATCGGTTCAGCCAGAGATGCATTGAAATACGCATCTCCGTCATAATGAATAAGGCAATGCGTCTCCATAGCTTCTTGAGGGATTATTGCATACTGGCTTGCGCCGCCGCAAAAACGGTAAGAATAGCCGGGCGATGCCAAGCTGCCTTTATAATTGAATGCGGGTTGAATAGTAAACTTTTGACCCACCTTAAATTCATCTTTCCATTTCTGGCCTACTTCTATGATATCGCCTGCAAATTCATGTCCAATTATTATTGGATTTACATCCACATCCTGCGGACAACGTTTATGTTTTTTGCCTTGTTTTAACAGTTTATACGTTGACATGCAAATGCTATCGGTAATAATTTTTACCAGAATTTCATCTTGTTTGATGGGCGGCAGATCAAATTCTTCTAAACGTAAATCATCGGCTCCATAAAGTCTAACTGCTTTGGTTTTCATAAAATACCTCCTTGCTTAATGATTGCTAAAACCCAATTTTCTTTTTGAATTTGAAAAAGAAAATTAAGCGTTGCGAATTAAATATCTTGCTGGGCGCTTGCAAAAAAATTATAAAAGTTTCATAAAAGTTTATTGTTTCCAAGCCAATAAAAAAATAATTCCGTTTATTAAATTTAGATCTCATTATTTGCATGCTTACCAACAAAAATTAATTCATATAAATTACTATTTTGTTCTTGACTTATTTATATAAATTCAAATTTATTGAATTGATTTATTTTAACATTTTTTGAAATGAAGTTTTAAAGGAAGTTTAATTGATTTGAAAAAAGAAATAAATTTTTTAATAAACAAATTTTAGCGCCAAAAAAATTCCTTTCCACCTTGATATCACCGTCTTTAAGCCTTTGCCATTATTTTTCTCATTTCAGGCAAAAATCACAAAAGTTGAGACGTAGAAATAAAGATTAAATAGTTTTTTAAAAATAAAAAACTACCGAAGTTTTTTAAAAAAAACTAATATCTAAATAATTTCAATTTTAGTTTCCACAATTTTATCTTTCCCATCCACTGCTACTCCCACTAAAATTATTTTTATTTCGGGATTGTTTTTATAGTCTGCATAATATTTCTTTTCTTTTATTTGGTTGACCGCTTGCTCGGCTAGCTTTTTTAATTTTTCGCTTATCGCTTTTTCTTTTACGCCTCTTTCTTTTTTACTAGTTTTTTTCTCGTCCGATTTTAGGTATTTCAGTTCCATGACAATGCGATACTGCATGCATTCCCACACTATATCGGCTCGCCCTCCGCCTCCCGATACTTCCGCTTTCACTTTAAATCCCATTGCTCCCATTGAAGCCAACAAAATGGAATGATAATACGCTTCATTGTCATTGTGCAAACTCCAAGGGATTTTGTCTATTACACCTTTTACTGCACCGGAAAGAAGGGCATCGCTTTTTTCTTGCACAGCTTCTATAAAAGTTGTCTGCATATTTATTATTCTTTCCATTTCTATAACACTTAAATAGGAAAGCAAAATATGTTGCGCCAAAGCATGCCTTACTTCATAGTTTGGAATAGACAGCAAATATTTAATGTTAATGCCAAAACCATTGGGTGTTTTCGTTTTTGTCTTTTCTTTTATTGTTAAATACCCCGTTTGAAATAATAAAGCTGTTGTTGTCGTTTGCTCGGGGTTGAAATTCATTAATGCTATTTTGCTAAAACTTTCATTTTCAAAAGCTTGGTCTATTCCCATTTTGCTATTTTTTTATATACTAAGATTTCCACAAAATAAATCTAAAATACAAAGAGAAAATATAGGATGTCAAAGTATTTTATATTGTGGTGAATATGAGGCCAATAAAAGTATTAATAAAGATAAAACTCAATTTAAATTTCTATTGGACGATTTATAATCGCTAAAATTTACATAACCTATTAAAATTGCAAGACGTTTAAAGATAACAAAATGGAACATAAAGAATTATGCAAAATACACAATTCAATAAAATAAATATATCAACGCTTTTTGATAAAGAACCTACAAAATGGGGAACTAGAGGCGATCCTTTCCTATGGGATGAAATGCGCTTAAAATCAAAAAATATTAAATTATTGGAAAATAAAATGGAAATGGATAATTATTTTTATAGATTATTTTCAAGAATAATAGGTTGTAAAATTACTGATAAAGAATATATATTGATAAAGAGATATTGTTTAAAATCAGGAATAAGCAAAGGGAATTGAAAGTTTCAGTTTTCAATTCCCTTTTTAAAAATGCATAGACTTTAAATATTGCGTCTGTCTATCTGCCAACTAAAGCATTGCTTAATCCAAGATTTTATCATCAAAGAAACAATATTTTATTTTAATTTCACCTATAAATTCTTAGCCTTCAACTTTCTTGTAACAACAAAATCTATGCCCGTTTCGGCAACATTTTTAACCGCAATATCTCCGATTTCCGTTGGAGCTTTTAGAGGCAAGTTTTGTAAAGTTTTCATCGCTTCAAAAATTTTATTTTTAGGTATATCAATCTTTGTCTTAACAGGAACTCGCGAGATCTCCGC
>JAITCX010000034.1 GCA_031282945.1 Elusimicrobiota bacterium | reverse complement strand
TTAATTTTAATTGGAGTTTGCGCCGTTGAATTTTTTCCCGCAGCGTTTCTTTTCCATAAAGGCAATGAAATAAACAATATAATTACAAGGCAGATTTGTATTATGCCCACAGCCCTATAGCCTAAATTCCAAGAATTGTAGTTTATTAAAAAGGCCGACATAATGAGGGGGCCGCAAGAAGCGCCGATACCCCAAAAACAGTGCAGCCAGCTCATATGCCGCGCCTTATAATTTAGCGCCACATAATTATTTAATGCGGCGTCAATAGAACCCGCTCCTAATCCCAATGGAATAGAATAAAGACATAAAGCCAAAAAAGTATGCGAAAATGAAAATGCAATGAGCGCCAGCGCAGTGAGCAAAACGCTAATAGTTGTGACGAGACCGGTCCCAAACCGTTTGGTAATTTTTTCGCTGAATATGCTGGAAATGATAGTTCCTGCAGTAATGATCATAGAGATAAATCCAGCGTAATTTAATGGAACATTTAATGAATTATACATTGACGGCCAGGCAGATCCAAGCAAAGAATCAGGCAAGCCTAAACTGATAAAAGAAAGATAAATTATAATCAATAATAATGTCGTAGACATGGATTCTCCCATCTATTTTATTTTACTTTAAGCATTAATAGTTTTTAATAGTTTTCTCTTTTTAAAAAAAGAGAAACAGAAAAAGTAACGACACTTTAAATTTTATTTTCTCTTTGGAAAAGAGAGACAGAAATTTTTTTTGATAAAAGAAACAGAAAACGACACATGGGACTTATTGCTCTTTTCTGTAAAAGAGAAACAGAAAAATATCGCTACTTAATTTATTTCTTTACATTTTTTTGCGCTACCTTTTGATTTTGCGGCGCCGCGCTTGCGCTAGGCTAAAAAATAAAAAGAGCGCGGGCGATAGTACGACACGACAAAAACAAAGATACGACAACGACAAAACAACACTATGCTCAAAATCGATTTGCAAAACCATTAAAATTTTTCTTATACCCTCATCTCTCAAGCACACTAATCCCAAAATTATTTTTTTAACTATTCAATTCCATTTTTAACCCTCAACTTTTTTTGACTTATCTTGAAAGCTACATTTCATTGACCTACCGCTAAAGCTTGAACTTGTTTTACATACCTTCAACTCTTACTAGACACAACGCATTTCTCTTTTTTTAAAAACAAAATAAAAATTTTTCCCTTAATCTTTTAACGCCAATCCCACACCTCTAGAAATTGTCTTTTAAAGTTGCTACTTTTTTCCTTATACTCTCATCTCTTAACAACATGCGCCCCTAATTGCTTTTCAAAACTGCTATTTTTTTTAATTACCGCCTTAACTTTTTAGCTTCTCCATAAAATCAAAATTCTTTAACCCACCGCTAGCTCTGGGGCTTGTTTGCGCCCGCAAAAGCGCGGGCGCAAACCTTTTAAAAACTCGCTCTTTAACCTTTAATCTTTCCCCGCAAAGTAAAATTAATTCCTCAAACAAAAATAAAATTTTACAAATGTTAATCAGCGAGTTTTTAAAAGGGGGAGGCGCCGCCTTTCGTCGGCGCCTCCCCAAGCCCCGCCCATATATACCTCAATTCTTATTTTTCCAAACAAAAATTCTGCTAAGACCTATTTATTTTACTCCTGTTTCTTTTGCCTTTTCCCATTTTATCTCCCCGCCGCCTCCCCTCTCGTTTGAGCGCCTTGCGATTGCCGCACAGTTTGGCTTGAACGCTCAACGCTTTGACCTGCTGCCCGCTGGGCGCCTTGCCTTGACTGCTGAACACTCGGCCTCTCTTGACGCACATTTTTACTCGGCGCTTGAACGCTTGCGCCCGTTTGATTTGTCTGGCGGCTGCTTGCATTTGAAAGCGCAGACGCCTGCTTTTTTGCGCCCCACTCAACCCCTATTTCCACTATTCCCTCAGGCGCGCCCGCTTTGCGCAACACGCTAATTTTCTTTCTTGAAATTGAATTTTTTGTAAAAATTCTTATCACATTGTTTGTCCGACCAATTGTCAATGCGCTCAGGCTTACGCCCGCATTATTTCCACCAGCATTCACCCCAATAGTAATTACCACCCTTTTAAATTTCGGCCTCACTGCCGCCAACCGCTTTGCAAAATTGGTAAGCTCCGCCGCGCTTTCATTTGTCAGTATCGCCGAGTTTTGCATAAAATGTAAAACTGGAATTTTTGGCATGGAAATAACCGCCGCCCGTTTTGGAAGTCCATACTCAATATTTAAACCTACATTGTAATTTCTAAAATTGTCATTTAATGCAATGTTAAATTGCAAACCCGCTTTTATAGCCCTCGTTAAAATCGCATTTGCGCCAAATCCCGCCCCGTAAAAAAATAAATTTTCATCATCGCTCTCAACTTCAAAACTCTGCCTTAAATCTATAAATTCTGCAAAAAATTTTTGCCTGCCGTTTAAATTTTGCCCGCCAAAAATACTTACAAAAAGATTATAGCTGCCGCCCTTCTGCCTAAACTCCACGCCGCTTTTTATCGTCTGCTTTTGCATTAACTTTGAACTAAAATATAAATTTGCCGCGCCGCCTTGCGTCTCTTTTATTTCATCAATATCTATTTCATCGAACTCATACAAAATAAAAGGACTTGCCGTAAACAGCATTTTCCTATTTCTAATTAAAAGAAAATCATAATCTAAATTTATGGCGGCGTTAAACCCCGTTAAAGAAAGATCAGAGCGCGGATTGTAAAACTTGGCAATTCTAATTTCGCGCTCCGCCGACCCTTGCGCATATTTTGCGCCGATTAATGTTTTTGCCCCAAACTCTTTAAAAGAAATAGCGCCATATATTCCGCCCCGCGCCGCAAATAAATGCGCATTATTTGCCGCTTGGCTAAAATTTGCCGCCGCCCCGCCTGCAAAAAACCCAGCCCGCCCTAAACGGTTTGCAAATAAATCTTTGCCAACCGCCGCCTCAAAATTTTGCGCCGCAAAAACTCCTAAACTCTGCGCTGAATTATTAAATTCTAAATTTGAATAATTGACCTGCCCCCAAAATTCATCTTGGACATTTTTAGAAATTTGCCCAAATAGAAATTCATTACGACTATAGAGCAGACTTGAAAAAATATTGCTTAAAAATACCCCGCTTAAATCATCCAAAACAAAACGCTGCCCAGACGCCGTGAGATTTGACACCTCCGTTTTTAAATATCTGTTGGAATTTAAAATATCCTCTATCTCTTTTTGATTTTCTGAGTCCGCAATGTCTATATCGGCGCTAGGAGGACTGGGGGGACTGGGAGGAGAAGGAGGAATTGCAAAATTTTTTATATAGAGAGTTTTCCCCTCCTCGTCAAAGCGTAAAGCGTAAAGCGAAGTATCATAATTAAAAATATCCGTTATATCTAAGTCGTCAAAAAAATCATCGGCCGAAATTATGCCGACTTCATTTAAAATCCCGCCCGCATCTAATCTATTTATAGTTAACTTATTGCCCGCAAAAATTGTAATGGAACTTGTATTAATTTTGTCAGCGGCGGCATTTGCAAAATCTATATCCAAAATTAAATTTGCATTTAATGATAATGTGCTTATAAAAAGTTGAGTATCGGCAGACTTATTTGCTAAAGAAAGCGTAGAATTATTTTCCATTGTTAAAAATGAAATGCTTGAAATAGCAGACTGAAAATTGACAATGCCCCCTTCAACCGAAAATGAAGAGGCTATTACTGAACTGTCCCCTGCAAAAATAAGCGCGCCGCCGCCTGTTTTTCGCATAGTACCCCCACCTGAAATCCTAATGCCGTTTGGCAAAGTATTGGCGTCTGCAAAAATAAGATTGGATTGAAAATCTAGCAAATAAATGTCATTGGGAAGCGAGTTTGCCCAATTTTCCCTAAATGTTATTATGGAATTTGTAAAAGTAATTACTCTGTCAGTAGAGCCATCCATGTAAATGGCTCCGCCATTTGATCCAGCGGTATTGCTTGTAAAGTTTATTTGCGAATTGGAAAAAGAAAGCGTGCCGTCATTATAAATTGCGCCGCCATCTGCTGCAATATTATCCGTAAAGGTAAGAGTAGAACCCAAACTAATCATCTCTGCGTTGCCCCTGTATATGTCGGCACATAAATAAATAGCGCCCCCCTTATAAGCGGCAGCGGCCGTATTAT
>JAITCX010000239.1 GCA_031282945.1 Elusimicrobiota bacterium | reverse complement strand
CATTGGGAGATTTGCTAGCGTGTGTGCCTTATCAAATAGCAGGAAAAACAGAAAGCCATTATCATTCAAATATTTTATTAGCTTTAAAAATGATGGGGTTTAATGTTACGGCTGAAGATTCAACTGATAGAGGGAGAATAGATATTGTTTGGAGATATGGAAATTTTATAGTTTTGATAGAGACGAAATATACAAATAAGGTTGATGAGATAGATGCAAAAATGAAACAAGCTTTTGAACAAATTGATGACAGGCAGTATTATAGGAAGTTTGAGCATGAAGGCAAACAAATAATTTTGGTGGGGATAGTTTTTGCTAACGAGGATGTAGAACAAAAGGATACTAAAGCGGCGAAAGTGAAATTTATGGTGGAGTTTAGGGTTAGGGATTTGAAATAAAACTAAATAGTTTAAAAAATAATTTTTGGGATGGAAGCTGTTAACATTAACCACTCATGCGTCTTAGAAAGCAAAGGTCAAAAAAAATTTATAAATAGGCGCAGACGTCTTCGTTGTGTCTTTGTCGTATTGCTGTTGTTTTTTTGTTGTTTTGTGGTTGCCTTTGCCGTGTCGTACTATCGCCAGCGCTCTTTTTATTTTTTAGTCTAGCGTAAGCGGCAAAGCGTTGCAGGCGAGAATTTTTTTCTGTTGTGTCGTTTGTTTTGTCGTTGCTGTGTCGTACTATCGCCAGCGCTCTTTTGGTTTTGCGGCGTAGCGGAGCGTAAGCGCTGCTATGCGAGAAATTTTTTTCGCCAAGAGGGGAAGGGAAACTGGAAGTTTTCCTTCCCCTCACCCACGCGGGCGTGGCAAAACAGACTGCTGTCTGTCACGTCAAGAGTAGAGTCGGCGCGGGGGCGAAAAAAATTTTCGCATGGCGCGTGGCTAAAAAATAAAAAGGAAGCGCAAAAAAAATAAAAAGAAATAAGTTTAAATAGCGTTAATTTTCTGTTTCTCTTTTAAAGAAAAAAGAATTAAGTTGCATGTGTTGTTAGAAGTTTTTGTTTTTTTGGGGCAAAAGAAATTTCTGTCTCTCTTTTTGAAAGAGAGAATAAAGCTTAAAGTGTCGTTAGATTTCTGTCTCTCTTTTCTAAAAGAGAGAATTAGATTTCAAGTGTCGTTAGTTTTTCTGTTTCTCTTTTTTCAAAAAGAGAAAAATGTCTCGCCGTTAGTTTTCTGTTTCTCTTTTTCAAAAGAGAAATAATTTCCAACTCTTTTTTACAAAAGAGAAAAATTCTTTAGGAGGGCTTAGATGTCCAAGACTTATAAGATAGCTTTAATTCCGGGTGATGGAACGGGACCAGAAGTTTTAGATGAAGGCGTGAAAGTTATTAAAGCGGCGGCTTGCAAAAACGGTTTTAAACTAGAGTTTACCGCTTATGATTTGGGAGCGAAACGTTATTTAAAAACAGGCGAGATTTTGCCTGAAAGCGTAGTTGATGAATTTAAGAAATTTGATGCTATGTATCTTGGAGCTATCGGCCATCCAGATGTAAAACCGGGCATTCTAGAAAAGGGAATTCTGCTAGCTTTACGTTTTAAGCTAGATCAATATATAAATCTCCGTCCAGTAAAACTTTATCCAAATGTTGAAACTCCGCTAAAAGATAAAACTTGCGCGGATATAGATATGGTAATTGTTAGGGAAAACACAGAGGGGCTTTATGTCGGCGCCGGCGGTTTTTTAAGGAAAGGCACGCCGCAGGAAGTTGCCACGCAGGAAAGCATAAATACGCGTTTTGGTGTGGAGCGCTGCACGAAATATGCATATGAGCTTACAAAAAAACGCGCCAAAAATAATAAGTTGACGCTTTGCGGAAAGACGAATGTTTTAACTTATGCATCGGATCTCTGGCAGCGGACTTTTAATGAACTTGCAAAAAATTATCCAACAATAAAAACGAATTATGTAAATGTGGATGCGGTTTGTATGTGGCTTATAAAAAATCCCGAGTGGTTTGATGTGATTGTGACGGACAATCTTTTCGGCGACATAATTACAGATCTCGCAGCGATGCTTCAAGGCGGCGTCGGCGTTGCCGGCGGCGGAAATATTAATCCTGATCCGGGCGGCGTTTCAATGTTTGAACCAATGGGCGGTTCGGCTCCAAAATATACTGGGCTAAATGTTATAAATCCGATAGCGGCGATAAATGCCGGGATGATGATGCTGGATTATTTAGGTCAAGAAAAGGCGGCCAAAGATGTTGAAAACGCTTTGATTAAAGCGTTGGAAAGCGGAAAAATAAAGAGTATGAGCGCTGGAAAAATGGGTTTGTCAACCACGCAAGTTGGGGATTTAATAGCTGGGTTAATTTAATATAAGGAGTTAATATGGGACAGACAATTACGGAAAAAATTTTTGCAAGCGCCAGCAGAAAAAAAGATATAAAAGCGGGAGAATTTGTTGAGGCAAAAATTGATATAGCTTTGGCAAATGACATAACGGCGCCTCTTGCGATAAAGGGATTTAAAGAGTCGGGACGTCCGAAAGTTTTTGATAAAAATAAGATTGTTTTGGTGATGGATCATTTTACGCCAAATAAAGATATTAATGCCGCACAGCAAGTAAAAATTTCGCGCGATTTCGCAAAAGAACAAAAACTGAAATTTTATTTTGAGGGCGCAAATTCCGGCGTAGAACATGCGCTGCTTCCCGAGCAAGGAATTGTTACAAGCGGCGACATGATTGTGGGAGCCGATTCCCACACCTGCACTTATGGAGCGCTCGGCGCTTTTGCCACAGGGGTCGGGTCAACTGATATTGCCTGCGTTATGGCGACGGGCAAATTGTGGTTTAAGGTTCCGCAGAGCATAAAATTTGTCCTCAAAGGCCAGCTCAATAAATGGGTTTGCGGTAAAGATATCATCCTCTATATTATTGGACAAATTGGGGTGGACGGCGCGCTATATCAGGCAATGGAATTCTGCGGTCCTATCGCAAAAAAATTGCCTATGGCGGATAGACTTACAATTTGTAATATGGCAATTGAAGCGGGTGGAAAAAGCGGAATTTTTGCGCCGGATAGAATTACAGAAAATTATGTTTCTAAAACGCTTAGAGCGCCTAGATTTTTTGAAAGCGATAAAAATGCAAAATACATAACTGAATATGAAATTGATTGTTCAAAAATTTTACCGCAAGTGAGCGTCCCCTTTTTGCCGTCAAATGCAAAACCAGTTGAGTGGATAAAAAAGACTTTTATAGATCAGGTCATAATAGGTTCTTGCACAAATGGACGCATAGAGGATTTGCGCATTGCCGCAAAAATTTTAAATTCTAGGAAAGTTGCAAAAGATGTCCGCTTAATAATAATTCCAGCTACAACCGAAGTTTATAAACTTGCTTTAAAAGAAGGACTGATAAAAATTTTTGTGGAAGCGGGAGGGCTTGTTTCAACGCCCACTTGCGGTCCTTGTTTGGGGGGATACATGGGAATTTTGGCTGACGGAGAAAAATGCGTTTCAACCACAAACAGAAACTTTGTCGGCAGAATGGGGCATGTAAATTCAGGCGTATTTTTGGCAAGTCCGGCAGTTGCCGCCGCTAGCGCCGTAAAGGGATTTATAGCTTCGCCTGTAGATTTATAGGAGAGAAAAATGAATATGATTTTAAAAGGGAAGGTTCATAAATATGGAGCGAATGTCAATACGGATGAAATAATTCCTGCCAGATATTTAAATTCATCCGATCCTGAAGTTTTAGCAAAACATTGTATGGAGGATATTGACAAAAATTTTATAAATAAAATTTCTAAGGGAGATTTTGTTGTGGCGGCCGACAATTTTGGCTGCGGGTCATCTCGGGAACATGCGCCGCTTGCTTTAAAAGCATGCGCAATTTCGGCAGTGATAGCAAATTCATTTGCAAGAATTTTTCACAGAAATGCAATAAATATTGGTTTGCCGATTTTGGAATCGCCGCAGGCTGTCAAAGCTTTGCAAAACGGCGATGAAATTGAAGTTGATCTGGCGGAAGGCACAATAAAAAATATTGCTACAGGCGAAGTTTATATTGCGCAAAAATTTCCAGAGTTTATGCAAAATATTATAAAAGCCGGAGGCTTATTAGAATATATTAGAGGAGATAAGAAAAATGTCAAGAAAGTTTAAGGTTGGCGTTGTTGGAGCGACTGGGGCTGTGGGACGGGAAATGGTTAAAATGCTTGCCGATAGAAATTTTCCGGTTGAGAGCTTGAGGCTTTTGGCATCGGAGCGTTCTGTTGGCAAAAAAATAGATTTTAACGGTAAAGAAGTTTCCGTTGAACTTTTAACAAAAGAAAGCGG
>JAITCX010000167.1 GCA_031282945.1 Elusimicrobiota bacterium | reverse complement strand
GCCAGACTTTTGCGCGGCTATAGCGTGACGGCAATGGAAAATATAGCGTTATGGCATGAACGCGACATCAGTCACTCTTCAACTGAGAGAATAATTTTGCCCGATGCTTCAGAAATAGTTTTTTATATGTTAAAGCGGATGCAGGGTTTAATTGAAGGGTTAAATGTCTATCCTAAAAATATGCTTGCTAATATGGCAAAAACTCAAAATGCAATTTTTTCGGGATCTATTTTGCTTGCGCTTATAGATAAAGGTTTTGACAGGCAGAAAGCATATGCTCTTTCCCAAGAGGCGGCGTTTTGCGCCAACCAAAAAAATATTTCTATGCAGGAAGCTTGCTTATTAAACCCAGAAATAAAAAATGTTTTAAGCGATAAAGAAATAGCCGCTTGCTGCGATATAAAAACACAGCTAAAAAATGTGGATTTTATTTTTAATAAAGCGCTTAAGAAAAAACGGCGCTAAAAAATTTTTGTAAAACGTTTAGGGAGGGCGCAAGATTTTGTCTTGCGCCCTCCCTTTTAAAAATTCGTTTATTAGTTTTTGAAAATTAGCATTTGTCTATTATTGAAAGGAAAACGATAATGAAAAAGCAGAGCTGGCTTATAAGGTTGAGACGGTTTATTATAACAAATAACACAGCCTATAGAGTTGCAACTTTTTTACACTTAAAAAAAATAAAAAATTTTTTAGAGAGATTTAATATCTTTATAGCGGTGGATAAAAAATCCAGACAGCATTATGCATCCAAACCAAACGGAGCGCGTAAAAAATTGGATGAGTTTATTTTTTATATTGTAGATCATTGCGATTTGAATTGTAAAAATTGTTCATCTTTTTGTCCCATAGCAAAAGAAAATTATATTTCTGTAGAAAAGTTTACAAGAGATTTAGAGCAGGTTTATAAACTTACAGGCGGCGATGTAGACAGAATAAATTTATCTGGCGGCGAACCATTAATGCATCCAAATCTGTTAGAGCTTTTATCTATTGCCAGAAAAATATTTCCAAAAACATCTTTGAGAATTGGCACAAATGGAATTTTGTTGTCGCAAAAAAAGGATGATTTTTGGAAAAGCGTAAAAGCTAATAATTTCTCTTTTATTATTACGAGATATCCCATAAAATTGAATTGGGAAACTATAAATTATTATAGCGATAAGTTTGATATTTTAATTGAATATCAAGGTCTTGAGCTTGGCAAAAAAACAACGCATCATTTTGCGCTTGATTTAAGTGGAAATTGCGATGGGCAAAAAAATTTTAAAAGGTGCGGGATGGCCAATGCCTGTTTAACATTAAAAAATTCTAAATTTTATACTTGCGCCGCCCCTGCAATGATCTATATTTTCAATGAATATTTTCATACAAAACTTGGCGAAGGCGAAAAAAACGGCATAGATATTTACAATCATGATTTAAAAGAAATTTTAGAATTTTTAGCTAAGCCCATCCCTTTTTGCAAATATTGCGATATGGATAATTGGACATATAATCATCAATGGGGCATTTCTAAAAAAGACATTAAAGAGTGGACATTATAAAATTTGATAAAATTTTTGTTGTAAGGAGATAAATATATGGAAAATTTTGCAGACCAATTTTTAAAAGAAAGCGTTGAAATAATTTCAAAATTAGATAAAAATGCGATTGAGCATTGCGTTGATTTGCTCTGCGATGTAAAAACGCAAGGGGGGCGCTTATTTATTTTAGGCGTTGGCGGGTCGGCGGCAAGCGCTTCGCATGCTGTAAACGATTTTAGAAAAATTGCAAATATTGAAAGTTACGCTCCAACCGATAATGTTTCAGAGCTGACCGCCAGAACAAATGATGAGGGGTGGGAAAGCATTTTTGCCGAGTGGCTTAAAGGTTCGAAACTAAATGAAAAAGATGCGCTATTGATATTTTCTGTAGGCGGCGGGAATGCAGAGAAAAATATAAGCGTAAATATTATTAAAGCTATTGAATATGCAAAAAAAGCGGGCGCAAAAGTTTTGGCTGTTGTGGGGAGAGACGGCGGTTTTGCGGCAAAAAATTCTCAAAGCGCGGTTTTAATTCCTGTGGTAAATGCCCAGCATATAACGCCTCACACAGAAAGTTTTCATGGTTTAATTTGGCATTTAATTGTCTCGCATCCAAAATTAAAATCCGTTCAAACAAAATGGGAAAAAGTTTCAAAATGAAAAAAAAGTGCGTTTTTTTAGATAGGGACGGCGTTTTAAATACAGCTTGCGTAAAAAATTCTAAACCTTATCCTCCAGAAAGTTTTGAGAAATTAACTTTTGTAGAAAATGCTAAATCTTTAACTGCAAGTTTAAAAAATGCAGGCTTTCTTTTAATCTGCATAACAAATCAGCCGGATTTTTCCAGAGGGTTGAAATCTGGCGCTGAAATAAATCAAATAAATGATGAGGTAAAAAATCAGCTTCAATTGGATGATCTTTTTTGTTGTTTGCATGACAACAAAGACAACTGCAATTGCAGAAAACCAAAGCCTGGTATGATTTATGAAGCGGCGCAAAAATGGAATATAGATTTAAAGCGATCTTTTTTAATAGGCGATAGAAAAAGCGATATTTTAGCAGGAATTAGCGCGGGGCTTATTACAATTTTTATAGACTATAATTATGCTGAACCAAAACCCGATAATGCAAATTTTGTATGCGCAAATTTACAACAAGCGGTAGATTTTATTTTAAAGGGGCGCCGTAATGGCTAAAATAAAGGACATGAAAATTAAGTTATTTTTGGACGGGGCGAATTTAAAAGATATGCAAAATGCCGTAGACAATAATAAACTTATAAAAGGGTTTACGACAAATCCAACGCTTATGGCAAAGGCGGGGATAAAAGATTATAAAAAGTTTGCGCTAGAAGCTCTTAAAATAGTGCAGGATTTGCCGCTTTGTTTTGAAGTGTTTTCCGATGACATAGATGGAATGTATAGGCAGGCGAAAATCATAGATTCTTGGGCAAAAAATGCATGGATAAAAATCCCAATTACAAATACAAAAGGCGAGCCGTCCTATGATTTAATAAGAAAATTATCGTATGAAAATATAAAATTAAATATCACCGCTATCTTGCCAATCGAACAAGTGCAAAAAGTTAAAGAATGTTTAAATCCGGAGGTTGAAGCGATTGTGTCAGTTTTTGCCGGCCGTATTGCCGATACCGGCCGCGATCCAATTGCCCACATGAAAACCTGTCTTGAAATTTTAGCGCCTTTAAAAAAAGCGTATTTGCTCTGGGCGTCTCCTAGAGAAGTTTTAAACTTTTATCAAGCAAATGATGTAGGCTGCCATATTATAACTATGACGCAAAATCTCATAGACAGATTGAGTTTGGCGGATAAAAATTTGGATGAATTCTCACTGGAAACTGTAAAAATGTTTTATGATGATTCTCAAAAATCGGGGTTTGCATTATGATAAATTTTGTCACAGGAGTCGCGGGTTTTATCGGCTCAAATTTAACGGATGCGATTTTATTTATTCAGACACAAACAAGATTTGTTCTATTGTTTAGGAAAATAAATTTTAGCATAGAGCAGTCAGTTAAAGATACTTGCAAATGGCTTTTGGAAAATCAATGGGTTTTTGAGGTTAGAAAGGGATAAACTTTTTGTTGGAGGGGAAAAATGATAATGGCGCGTTCACCTTTAAGGGTATCTTTAGGCGGTGGCGGTACGGATTTGCCGTCTTATTATAAGGAATATGGCGGTTTTTTAATTGCAGGCGCAATAAATAAATATGTCTATATTAGTATTATGCGTCCTTTTAATAAAGGGATTTATTTAAAATATTCTGAGCTAGAAACTGTTAAAAAGGC
>JAITCX010000152.1 GCA_031282945.1 Elusimicrobiota bacterium | reverse complement strand
GCGCAAATAACGGCGGCGCAGTTTTTGCAGACGCCTCAACTTTTTCTTTTGACAAATCCTCAGGGACTTTTATATTCAATGTTTCTACAAGTTCAGGCGGGGCGGTTTTTTTAAACGGCTCTTCCAAATTTTCTTTTACAAACTCGCTAGTTTATTTTACATTCAACACCGCAAACAAAGCAGGCGGGGCGGTTTTTTTAGACAGCGCTTCGCAAGCTTCTTTTATTAATTCAAGCGGATATTTTGCATACAATAATGCCGCCAAAGGCGGCGGCGCAATTTATTTAAGCGTCAATTCCACAATTGCTTTTCTAAATTTTTCAGGCCGTTTTGAAAATAATTCTGCGCAAAGCGCAGGAGGGGCAATTTTTATAGACAATTGTTCCACCATTTCTTTTAAGGGGTCTACGGTAAGTTTCATATCTAACAGCGCCCAACCATACGATTTTTCAGGCGGGGCAATTGCCGTAAACGATTACTCAAACTTTTCCGTTATCAACTCTTCTTTAACTTTTATATCCAATACCGCGGGAGGCTATTTTAGCGGCTCGGCAATTTTAATTGGTTTATACTCAAATATTTCCTTTGAAAATTCATCAATAGATTTCATAGACAATAGCGCCTCTGATGGCGGAGCGCTTACCGTTAGCGCATCAGGGTTGGTTTCTTTTGTCAATTCAAAGGTCAATTTCACAAATAACATTTCCGCTAGCGCCGATGTTGGAAGCATTTTTATGGATTATTATACAACGACTACTTTTGAAAATTCTCAAATCACTTTTAAAAATAATACGGCGGGCGGTATCTTAAGGGATATTTACTTTTTAGGCTATAGCGCTCTCATTTTTTCAGGCGATAATTTTTTGCCAAATGGGATAAGAACTGCAGGCAACGCTAATGTCCAAGTTTTAAAACAAAAAGCGGGAACGCTTATTTTTGCAGGCGATCCGTCCATAATTTTACATACTTTTATTGTTGAAGCGGGAACGGTAATTTTTAAAACTAAAGTTTCAACCTCAGCGGCATTAAACGTTAAAAACGGCTCCTCATTTATTTTAAACAATGATGTGGAAGTAAGCAGTTTTTATATTACAGGGGCTTTTACATTGCAGGGCAATTTACAAATCAATATAGACTTTACAAACAAAACTACGGATTGGATTTATGTCGGCGGAACTTTTAATGTTTCCAAAAGTACGCTTTCAACGTCTGCGGCGGTCAAACAATTTGACGGTTTAATAAAAATTCTCACCTCAAAAAGTGCGCTCCCTCAACCATTGGATTTAACGCCGCCTGATAAATTGGTATTGAGAAAAAACCAAGACAATACCAATTCCATATTTTTAGCTTATATTTTTTGGAATGAGTATGTAGCGCAATGGCAAAATCAAAACGCTCCTTCGCTTATAGAATTTAAAAACGACATATTTGCAAGCGAGGAAAAGCAAGCTCTTGCATTTAATTCTCCTGCCTCCACTAATTTTACTATAGACGCTCAAGGGCATTTATTTGACTCTTCGGGTCTTAAAGGTTTAGGTTTTGCTTTAAACAATTCCAGCAATACATTTAAAAACATTTCTCTTAAAAATTTTGCAAATGCTAATGCTAACGGGGCGGCGCTGAGCGTGCAAAAATCAAATCTTACATTTACAGGCGGCATAAATTTTATAACCGCTAGCGCAGACATTAACGGCGGAGCGGTTTATGCTTCTAACAATTCCAATATTTCTTTTATCGGCTCATCAGCAACCTTTTTGCAAAATAGCGCCGCTAACGGCGGGGCAATTTATTTAGACAATTCCAGCATTTCTTTTATCAATTCCTCAGCGGCTTTTTTGGGAAATTCGGCGGTCAATTACGGCGGGGCAATTTATTTAGCGGCCGCCTCAACAATGGTTTTTTCAAATTCTCAAATTACATTTAGCAATAATAAAGCCGACGGTATTGCAAACGACATTTATTTTGCCGCAAACAGCGCCGCCCTCATTTTTAGAGGCGATAACTTTTTGCCAAACGGTTTGAGATCACAAGGCGCAAGCGAGGCGGGCATCGTGCAAAAGCAAGATGAAGGAACGCTTATTTTTGGCGGCGCCGCCTCAATAATTTTAAATACTTTTGAGCTGCAGGCGGGCAGCGCAATATTTAAAAGTGCTGTCTCAACGATAGCGGTTTTAAACGTTTCAAATGGAGCATTTTTGAGTTTAAGCAATCCCGCTCAAATCAATCCCGCTATCGCCGTGAGCAGTTTGTACATTACGGGCAATTTTAATTTGGAAGGCATCCTAAAAATAAATGTAGACTTTGATAATTTCATGGCGGATTGGATTTATGTTGGCGGAACTTTTACAACGGCGCACAGTTCCATTTCATTAAATTTAGTTGGGGAGTTTAGCGCTCCCATAAAAATTCTCACCTCAAAAAATCAGCTCCCTCAAACATTGGACTTAACCGTTCTGGAAGGTTTTGGTTTAAAAGTTGAAGGCGATTCAATATTTTTAGCTGAACCCCCGGCGTCTTTTTGGAATAATTTTGTGCGCCAGTGGCAAAGCGCGGGCGGCAAAAATGTACAATTGGGAACAGTCACGCTTGCAGCAGATGATTATGCGCCGCATGCAATCGGCGCGCCGCAAAGCGCCAATTTAAGCGTTGACGGACAGGGATATTTTTTGGATTCTGGAGGCTTTAAAGATTTAGGGTTTGCTATTGTTGAGGCAAGCGCGGCGTTTAAAAATATTTCATTTTATTCATTTATTGCACAGCAATCCTCAGGGGCGGTTTTTACAACTTACAATAGCGCATTGACTTTTACTTCCACC
>JAITCX010000095.1 GCA_031282945.1 Elusimicrobiota bacterium | reverse complement strand
CATCCTGGGGCTGAAGTAGGTCCCAAGGGTTTGGCTGTTCGCCAATTAAAGGGGTACGTGAGCTGGGTTCAGTACGTCGTGAGACAGTACGGTCTCTATCTACCGTGGGCGCAGGAAATTTGAGGGGACTCATTCCTAGTACGAGAGGACCGGAATGAACATACCTCTGGTGTTTCGGTTGTTCCGCCAGGAGCATTGCCGAGTAGCCAAGTATGGAGGAGATAAACGCTGAAAGCATATAAGTGTGAAACTCACCTCAAGATAAGATTTCCCTGAAGGGCGCTTGAAGACTACAAGTTTGATAGGCTGGAAGTGTAAGTACAGTAATGTATTGAGCTAACCAGTACTAATTGCCCGTTTGGCTTGGCCGCATTATCTAAAATCATTTTTTCGATTATTGTTTTAGCTTAGATTTGCCTTTTATTAAGTTTATAAGTTTCATTTGATATTTAAGTAACATTAAATACATTTTTTCCGGTGGTTATTTCAACGGTGTCACACCCGATCTCATCCCGAACTCGGAAGTTAAGCCCGTTAGAGCCGATGGTAGTTGGACCGCAGGGTCCCGCAAGAGTAGGTCGCTGCCGGATTTCAATTTAAAGGGCATTTGCAAAAACAAATGCCCTAAAATGTCAAAGACAGTAAGAACCATTAGGTTTAATTGTTCAATCATCTTACCGAGACAAGCAATAGTTTTTAGTTCTATACTTCTCTCGTTTTATATGGGGGAAGTTTTTTTGTTTTATGGAGGCTACAATGGAAGTTGTTCGAATTCTGGGCTTTCTCCTTGCAATTTGTACATTTATTGGTATGTGTATTGGTTTGATCCCATTTTTAGGAATGCTAAATTGGTTCAATATTCCAATTGCGCTGATAGGTTTAATCTTAAATGTAATATTTTTAATTGGAAACGATAAAGGCATGGATGCAATGCCGATACTTGGATTACTTTTATGTATTGCGGTGATATTTTTTGGAGTAATTAGATTAATTATTGGAGAGGGAATGATCTAATTAGGAGGCGATGTGGTAATTGTGCAGATTTTTGGTTTAATTCTCGCTATTATGGCTGTGATTGGAATGTTTATTGCTTTTATTCCTCTATTGGGTTGGTTAAACTGGTTTAATATCCCCTTTGCCATAATTGGATTAACTTTAAATGCAATTTTTTTGATGATGTCAGGCAATGGAGATACCATAGCGATAGTTGCATTGACTTTATGTATTGTAGTAATATTTTTTGGAATATTTAGATTAATTTTAGGCGCTGGAGTAATATAGCTTTCAAGCTAGGAGCAAAAAAATGCCAAATGTAAAAAACAAAGAAACAGTAAAAGAATTGTCAGAGAGATTTAAAGGCGCTAAAGGTTTAATTTTAACGCGCTATCAGGGACTTTCGGTTTTAGAAATTTCTGAGCTGCGTTCAAAACTGCGCGCTGTAAAAAGCGAATATGCCATCGTAAAAAATACTTTAAGCGACATCGCTTTTAAAGAAATGGGTATAGATGCGGCAGATAATTTTAATGGACCTACCGCAGTTGTTTTTGAAGCGGAAGATATCATTGCACCCGCAAAAGTTGTAAGCGAGTTTGCAAAGACGCATGATAAATTGAAAATTTCATCGGCTTTTATGGATGGAAAATTTGTCGGCGCAGACATTGTGATGCAGCTTGCAACATTGCCGTCTAGGGAAGTGTTGATTGCGCAAATGTTGGGCAGCATGAATGCTCCAATAAGCGGTTTTGTAAATGTTTTGGCGGCAAATATTAGAGGACTTTTAACAGTTTTAAATGCGATAGGCGAAAAACAGTCGGCGGCATAATTTTAAAAAATTTAGCGTAAAATACGGAGGCATAAAAAATGGCAGACTTAACAAAAGATCAATTGATTGAAGCAATTTCAAAATTAACGGTTGTTGAATTGGCAGACCTTGTAAAAGCTTTAGAAGAAAAATTCGGCGTTTCAGCGGCGGCTCCAGTTGCGGCGGCGGCTCCTGCAGCGGCAGGCGCGGCGGCTCCAGCGGCAGAGGAAAAAGATGAATTTAATGTTGTTCTCACCGCGGCGGGCGCAAATAAAATAAGCGTTATTAAAGTTGTAAGAGAAGTTACTGGACTTGGATTGAAAGAAGCTAAAGATTTAGTTGACGGCGCTCCAAAAACAGTTAAAGAAAGCGTAGCGAAAGCTGATGCTGAAGCAATGAAAAAGAAATTTACAGAAGCGGGAGCAACTGTAGAATTAAAATAAAGCAGTCATTTAAACTTGCAAATTAAAAAAAAATTATGTAATATCAATAGTTTATATATAATATATTCATAGCAAGTATATAATGTAATCTTTGTGCCGCTAAAAGCGTCGTAGGGATGGGATGTAGATCCCCATCCCTATCGGCACGCTTATATGCATAGAGAGAAATTTAAGTTTTTAGTTTATTAAAATTTGGAGTATAAATGAAATTAAACAAAAACGCAATGTTATTGGTTTTGACGGTATTTTTTGCTTTTGCCGCATATGTTCAAGCATATGCAAGCGCAAAAGATAAGCCGCAAGGCGGGGGTTATACGGGCGCCGCAAGCGCACAGGGCGGTTATATAGATAAATATGAACAAGTAAATGCAGCCCAAGCGAAAAAACTTAAGAAAAATACACTCGTTAGTTTAATTGGAAAAATTGACAAGCGCATTAAAGGCGATAAATATTTGTTCTCGGATAAAACGGGAAGCGTAAATATAGAAATTGACGACCGCATTTGGAACGGCTTGAGCGTTGGAGCGGATGACACTGTTATTATTTACGGCGAGATAGATAAAGATTCAGGTAAAATAGAAATTGAGGTCGACAAAATAGAAAAAAGATAGAAATAGATGATAAATTGGAGAATATAATATAAATGGACAAAATTAATTTTGGAAAAATCATTGCCCCCATTGATCCTCCGCTTTTGTTAAAGATGCAAAAAGATTCTTATGCGGATTTTTTGCAAAGAGATATCAGCCCCGATAAAAGGAAAGTTAAAGGCCTTGAGGGCGTTTTTAGAGATACATTTCCAGTAACTAATGCCGATGAGACATTGAGTTTGGAATATGTGTCTTATTCTTTTGGCAAACCTAAGTATTCCGTTGAGGAATCTATAGTTAGAAATGAAACTTATTCGGTCCCATTGAGAGTTAAATTAAGATTGGTTCATAAAAAAGAAGCGGGTAAAGAAGAAGAGCTTTCCGAGCAGGAAGTTTATTTCGGCGATATTCCGCTTATGACAGATACCGCTACCTTTATAATAAATGGAGCTGAAAGAGTTATTGTCAGCCAAATCCATCGTTCCCCCGGCATTATTTTTGAGGACGATGAGGAACACCGCGTCAGCGTTATGGGAAAACCTTTGTTTTATGCAAGGATTATTCCATATAA
>JAITCX010000085.1 GCA_031282945.1 Elusimicrobiota bacterium | reverse complement strand
CAATTGAATATTTTCATAATCTTGATTTATTATAGATTCTACCGCCTGCTTAATATATTTTTGATGATTATATGCCGGCATAATAACCGACACTAGAGGTTTTTTCATATTTTTGTCCTGTCAAAAAGTTTAATGTTTTTTATTGAAAATAATGTTTTATCATCGCTTTCTATTTTAATCGAGCCTATTCGTTTTGCCAAAAGCCAGCGAGGCGCCGCATCTATTGGAACTAAATTTATTCCTTTATGAGCAATAAAAACAATTTCATTTATCTCATTTGGCAAATCATTGTTTATCCAAGAAATTTTTAAATAAGCTGTATCTTTCGCAGAAATATTTGATATGTCTATATACAATAGACCTACACTCCGCCCGTCTAAATCCTCGCCAAAATTATAGACAAAATCAGAAGTTAAATCTGTAGGTTTAAAATTCTCAATAGCTTTTATTTCAATTAAGTTTGGCTCAAATTTTTTAAAAGAACGCCCCCACACAATAGGCAGATTTGCAAAAAATAATTCCGTTTCTGCATCATAATTTTTATTTGTATTATTCGCCCTTGCGAAATGCCTATCCCAAATTTTAAAAGTTTCAAAATCATTTGGCGCTCTTTCGCCAATTTTTTCAAAATATTCTTTCGGCATTACAATCGTTTTATTTCCAGAAATACTAAACGGCAGACCATTTAATAAAGCGTACCTATATAAATGATAGGCGCGCGTATTTATATTTAAACTATCATCTACATCTCTTTTATCAAATAAACTCACCTTAATATTTCTTTTTTCTAATTCATCCACAGCCCGCCTCTGCGGAACATTCCCGGGATAAACATACCAGTTTGGATATTCAAGCCAAAGTTTTCTATCTAAAACAAAATAGAAATTTCCGTCCATCGTCAAGTTTAAAAATGTTTCATCTGGAGATAAAATTTCATCTAAATATTTTTTTACAAGTTGATATTCTTGCGCATAACTAGCTTCAAAAATTCCCTCTCCAACCATTGCTACGCCAAAATCTTTTCCATTTTTAATATCTCCCGCAACTGCATATTTGCCAGATGAAAATTTTAAAGTTGGAATGCTTAAAGAACTAAAGCAAAGCAAAAGCATTAAAAAAATCGAACCCAAAACTTTAATTTTTCTATCGTTAAAAAATGCCCATAGAGATATAAAAATTACAAAAGAAACAATAGAAATGCTTTGAGTGTACCTAGCATAAGACAAATCCCATATCCTAGAAAAAGAATAGCTTATCGCAAAGAGACAATAAAAGAAAGAAAATGTAGAAATAAAACAAAAAATAAAATTGGATCTCTTGGGAAATTCATTTTTTTTATAAATAAAATATCCGCAAATAAAAGCTAAAATGGGCATTATAAAAAATATTATGATATGCAAAATCTGGCTAAAACTCATTTTGAAAACTTGCCTAAAAGGCGTGCCTGCAAAAACCCCATTAACTGTTCCCGTTTCCAAAACTATTCTCACAATCCCCTTAAAATATCCCCCAAAAGGAAAAACCATTACAAGAAAAGCTAAGACAGCCCCAAAAATAATTACTTGATAAAAATCTTTTTTATTATTTTTATAGACCATAAAAACTTGATATGCCGCTGCAGGAAAAGAAGCGGCAGCGGCAAGCGCCCCTTGCGGAATTCTTGCAAAAGGATATAGAGCGCATAAAACGCCCCAGACAAAAATCCATAATTTAGGTCTAGCCAAAAGTTCTTTTTGCAAAAGGATAAGCATAAAAATTATCGGCATTGCCAAGTTTCCATTTGGAATAACAAATAAAGTTATTATAAAAGCGGCGCAGGTTGGAATTAAGCGTCTTGCAAGAATAAATATTATGGCGGAACTTATCATTGACACATACGCTCCCCCCAAACTTGCAAAAGTCAAATCAAATTTATCAAAAAGAAATGGACCGATATTTATTGAGAGATAGTCCCATAAACCATAAGTTATATAAGAATCTTCAAAGAGGCGCATTAATCCCAAATTGCTCATCCAAACGGCAGGCAGCCGCGAACCAAATTCATAAGTATTATCCATCGGCGCAAAAATAGGTCCAGCATGCCAAACAAGAGCAAGCAAAATTGCAAATAATGCAAAAGGCGAAAAATATTTTTTGCCAATATTAAATTTAGCGCGCCTTATAATGTCAAAAATAGAACATAAAATTAAAAGCGCAAAAACAATATTTAGTTTTATAGAATTGACAAAATATAGTCCTTGCGGCGTAAAAATTTTTGCGGGAAATATAATAAGAAAAAAAGGCAAAACAAAAAATTGCGCAAAAAAATTAAACTTTTTTAATGCTTGCTTTGGATAAAACAACCACAAAAAAATAACAAAAATAGACAATGCTATTTGTTCTATAAATATAGCGCGGGAAGTTATCTCAAAAAACGGATTTAAAATTGCAAGATATGAAAGCGCAGGCGGGATGCAATAAGAAAAAAATAAAGCTAGAAAAAAATATTTTAGCCAAACTCTGCGTTCTAAATTTAAATTTTTAGCTGGCAAAATATTTAAAAAAACATTTATGTTTTTTGCAAAAAATTGAATTATTCTGCGAAATAAATAATATGGAAATTTAATATTTGAGAGGAGATTTGAAATTGTTAATGAAAATGGCCAAAGAGAAAAAGCAATAAATGAAAGAAAAGAAAAACACAAAAAAACATTTAATGCAAATAGACGATTTGAAATATTGTCATCTACCATATAAACTAAGCCGCTTGTTAAGTCCACAGCTTTATTTTCAATAGGTTGGAAATAAATTAACAATGTAAAAACAATTAAACCAAAGAAGATACCAATAAAAGCGCCAATGCAAAGCCTTAAAAACTGATTATTTGAGTTAATAAAATCTGCCCAAATTTTTTTTATTTCTTTCACTTGGCCGCCTTTTGAGATAAAATCATCATCTGCCCAGTTTTTAATTTTAAGCAATAAAATTTTAAAAATTTTGGACACAAACTAAACAATAGCCTAAAACATTTATTGATAAAACTTTTATTAAAATTTAACATTGCAGATAAGTATGCAATATTGAAAAATTTTGGCAAAGGTTTTATAAACTTGGGACAAAATTTATGTTTTATAAGAATTTGCGAAATATTTTTTCTTGAAAAGTAAAAAAGATGCTCGGTAGAAAAATGATTCCAATTCTTACCTAAAATATGACAACTCAAAGAACTTGTATCAGGCGTTGTTATGAGCAAATAGCCGTCTTTTTTTAACATTTCATAAGCTTTATCTAAAACTAAATTTGGATCTTTTACATGTTCTAATAAATCGCTCATAACTATTACATCAAAAGAAGGAAATATATTTGTATTAAAATTTTCATCAAAATAACCTGAAAAAATTTTACTGGCGCCAAACTTCTCTTTTATCGTTTGAGCGCCGTCTTTTGCAGCTTCAATCCCATAGGCATCATAACCCATATTTTGCGCAAGCTCCATTAATATTCCCGTTGCGGCGCCGATATCAAGCAATGCGGAAGGTTTTGTCATATTGGGGAGAAAACTTAAAAGATATGAAAAAGTTTTTTCCTTCATTGCCTTAAAAATTTTTTCGCTGCCGCCCCAATTGGAAAAATACGAACTATTATATATCTGATCTAATTGCGCATCTGTCGGTTGAGGGTTTATCCTAATAAATCCGCAATGCCGACATTTCTCAAAAATAAAACCATTTTTCTTAAAAAGAAAACGAAACTTTTTGTTTGCGCAAATTTGGCATTCTTTCATTGCTTCATCCTTCTCAATGTCCCCAAAAGATAATTTTTATCGTCTGAAATAAGGCAGTCTATATCATCCTCTTTTCTGGCGGGCTTTGGTCTATTTATCACTTCTATAACTGCGCAAGCGACATCCTCAACGCTTATATTTAACATACAAACGCGTCTATTTTTACAAGGCGGCGAGTCAAAAATATAGAGGCATGGACTGCAATAACTTGGTTTATATAAAGCTATATTGACGCCATTGTCCACATGCACCATTTCAGGCAGATTATTGCCGTAAATAGATATCACCTTTGCATTTTGAGCATAAGCTAAATTCATTAATCCTGTATCATTTGTAAGAAAACAATCAAAGGAAGGCATTAAATATAAAAGTTCCGTCAATGAAAAATACCCGCAAACATTAAAAATATTTTCTTTTAGTTTCTCATCTGAAATTTTATCTATAACCTGCTGAGTATAATTTTTTTCAGAAGGCGCTCCCAATAAAAGAATACAAATATCTTTGGATAAAAACATTTGAGCAATTTTAGAAAATCTGCTGATAGGCCACCGTCTTGCAAGCGATAATTCCGACGCATTTACATTTATAGCTAAGATCTTTTTTTTCTTTGCGCCAAACAAAGCGTCCAATTTTTTATGCGCTGAAATTTTAGCGGGTTGGGGTATCTCAAAAGGCAGTAGAGTTGTTGGGAAATTTATGTCCGCTCCGCCCAACCTTGCAAGCTGAACATGCGAAAGACGGACAGGTCTATTGAAATTGAAATACATTAAATGCGTATAAATATGAGCTTTAAAGTTTGTTCCTTTAGCCCAGAAAAAACCCAATCTATTTCTAGCCATAGAAAATAAACTAATTAAAACGCCAAAAGAAGAAAATAATTCCAAATCAAAAAATAAATCTATTTTGGGATATTTAAAACGCAAATCAAAAATTAATTTTAAAGAAGTTTTTAAAAGCGCAAATAAATTGGAATCATTGATAAATAAAATTGTATCTATATAGGGAATAAGCGATACCAGCTCTTTGTTTTGAGGACGCGTTATAAAAAATAACTTTGCATTTGGATATTTGCTCTTTAGAGCTTTTAACATTGGAACGCTTTGGGTTATTGTGCCAAGTCCATAATATTTTGCAACCGCTATATTTTTTACATTTTGGGAATTAATGCTGTGGTCTATTCTAAATATTTTTCCCAAAACAAAAACTATTGGGATAAGCAAAAAACAAATAAAATTTCCCAAAAGCCTATCTAAAAAAAGTTTTGTTTGAAATCGCATTTTATCCTCTATAGGAATTTACAATATCTACAATTTGTTCTATTTGCCCGTCCGTTAAACATGGATTGCAAGGCAAAGAAATAATTTCTCTATGGATTTTTTCAGTAATAGGAAAACTTAAATTATTCCACTCTCTATAAGCTTCTTGTTTGTGAGGAGGGATGGGATAATAAATTAAAGTTTCTACCCCTTTTTGATTTAAATAATCTTGAAATTTTTGTCTATTAGAAACTCTTAAAACAAAAGTATACCAAGCATGTTCGCTTTCAGGACAAGAAATTTTTGGTAATACAACCAGAGGATTTTTTATATTTTGCAAATAAAAATCCGCTATTTGTTTACGGCGGGCATTATCTAAAGATAAATATTTTAATTTTACATTTAAAATAGCCGCCGACATTTCCGACAGCCGAGAATTTACGCCTTTATAAATATATTCATATTTTTTTATCGCGCCATAATTTGCAAGACAAGAAATTTTTTCAAGCAGTTTTTCATTGTTAGTTACAATAGCCCCCCCATCAGATAAAGCGCCGAGATTTTTAGCGGGATAAAAAGAAAATGCAGCCGCATCGCCCAAACTTCCCGCAGGTTTTCCTTTATATTTTGCGCCATGCGCCTGAGCGCAATCCTCTATTACAACTAAATTATATTTTTTTGCAATTTCTAAAATTTTATCCATATCTGCAGTTTGACCGTATAAATGCACAACTAAAATCGCTTTAGTTTTAGAGGTGATTTTTTGTTCTATTGCATTGGGATCTATATTATATGTGTCAAGGGAAGGTTCAACCAAAACAGGAACGGCGCCGTTTTCCGATATTGCAAGCATACTGGCAATAAAAGTGTTTGCAGGCGTAATAATTTCATCTCCCGCGCTAAAGCCAAAAGCTTTAATAATTAGCTTTATTGCATCCAATCCATTTGCCGCCCCCACAGCATATTTTGCGCCGCAAAACTCTGCAAAATTTTTACAAAAAACCTCATTTTGTTTTCCAAGCAAATATATGCCGCTATCTAAAACTTCTTTAAGCGCTATTTCAATTTCCGCTCTATATTTTTCATTTATATTATGCAAATCTAAAAATTTTATCATCTCAATTATCCTTATATAAAAAATAGATTTTCTAATTCTTTAAAAGTAAATTTCCTTGGATTATTTGAAAGCCTTTCTAGGTTAACTTCTTTTACTAAATCGGAAATATTTTTTATGCCTAATTTAGTTAAATTTGTCTCTAAACCAATTTGCATAAATAAATTTCGAAAATAATCTTTATTAAACATGCTTTTTAAAGTATTGGAAATATTTTTATAAAAATCCGCGCCGCGCTTATCTAGCAAATCTTGAGGAGCAATATTTACGTTCGCTTCAAAAGCCCGCGCAAAACTCAATGCCACGGCATGTCCATGCGCAATATTGTATTTAACATTAAATACATATGAAAGCGCATGCGCAACTGTGGTTTTTGAAATATTTATAGCTTTGCCTGATAAATGCGCCGCCAATGCCATATTATAAGCGCTTTTTTCATCCTCAGAATTTACAAAAGAAACAATATTGTCCTTACAAAGCTCCAGTGATGCAAGCGCATATTTTCTGCTCAATGGAGTTGAATAAATAGACCAAAAAGATTCTATGCTTTGGCTGAGCGCATCAAATGCGCAACAGGCTTTTAAATATCTTGGACTATCTTTTAAAAATTGCGGATCTACAATTGCAATGTTTGGCAAAAGATTATCGGATTCTATAGATTTTTTTTTGCCGTCTACAAAACAAACCGCAAATTTTGTGGCTTGGCTGCCAGAACCTGCCGTTGTTGGAATAGCTATAAAAAAAGCATTTGATTTAGTTTCATATTTATAGAGTTTTGCAAAATCTATAACGCTCCCGCCGCCCACAGCAATTATCGTATCATAATTTTTATTTATTGAATTAAGAGCTTTTTGCAATTCTAAAATATTTGGATTTGTAGAAAAATCATTATAGAAATCTATGTTTTTGCCTTTTAATAAAGGGACAGTTATATCTTTAATTTTTTCAAAAATTGTATTGCCCGTAAAAATCAAAATATTTTTAGAATTGGCAATAACTTCCTGCAATTTATTTATGCTCCCTTTTCCAATAAAAGAATTATCTTGCAAAAAATCCATAAACAATTCTTTATTGTCAGCTGGTTTTTCTTTAGGTCTGGGCAAATCATCTCCGCTTGATTGTTTAATTTTTATTTCAAGCAATGCAGGACCGTCTTTTTCAATAAAATCAGGCAAAATATTTTTTAGCTCCTCTAAATTTGCAGCAATGTAAGCCTCTTTATAACCACAAGATTTAGCAAGTTTTTGAAAGTCCATTCCCCCTGCAACTGTCGCAAGACCCCCGACAGATGCATGCGCATTATTGTTAAAAACTATATGCTTAAAATTTTTTAAGTTTAAAGAAGCTATAACAGAAATTGATCCCATATGCATTAAAAATGCGCCGTCTCCGTCAAAACAAAAAATTTGTCTAGTGGGTTTTTGGCGGGCAATTTCTGCGGCAATGGATGAACAATGACCCATAGACCCAACCGTTAAAAAATCTTTGGCATGGCCTGCATCGCTATCTTGCCTTGCTTGATATAAATACCGCGAAATGTGGCCTGTGGTTGAAACTATAGCGGAATTTTGAGGGATCTTTTCTAGGATTGCAACGACAGCCTCCTTGCAGGAAAGCGTATTTATTTGAGGTTTAATTTGACGTTCATATTTTTCAAAAAATCCTTTGTTTACCAAAAAAGCATAAGGTCTTTTGGTTTCTTTCATATAGTTACAAGCTTGCTTTATTTCATCTATATTTTGAGATAAATAACTATATTTTATTTGCATCGCATCCAAAAGTTTATCCGTAACTTTTCCTTGTTTTATATGTTGAGGTTCGTCTTTTACATTGGGCGCTCCGCGCATGCCGATTATCATTAAAAGAGGAATATTATAAACTTCAGGATCACTTAGAGATAAAAGCGGATTTATACAATTTCCAAGTCCGGAATTTTGCATATACACGCATGCAATTTTGCCTGTTGCAAGATAATGCCCGCAAGCCATAGCGATAGCATTGCCCTCATTTGCACAGACAATGTGATCAGCGCAATTATCATCCACATAAAAACAAAAATCTTTTAATAAGCTATCAGGCACGCCGCAAAAAAAATCTATGCCCTCTTTTTTTAAAATGGAAAAAAATATATCTGGTTTCAATTTGCCTCCGAAAAAATTTTAATCTAATTGCCCGCTATTTTATAACAAATAAATTCAGCTATAGAAATTGGCAAATCCCCATAAAATGGAATACATAAAACTTTATTTTTTAACTCGTTTGCCACTGGCAAATTTTCAGCGTTTGCAGACGGCAGATTTTTATAACATTCATAATCCGAACAAAGCGGATAAAAATATTTCCTCGTAAAAATATTAACTTTACGCAAAATATCATAGAGTTCATTTCTGCTTGTCCAAAAATTATTTTCTATTATTATGGGATAATATTGATAGGAATTTTTTATATTGCTTGCAAGTTTTGGAATTGTTATGCCTATTATCTTTGAAAGAGTTTTATCATAAAAATCTTTTAACTTAGCTCTTTTTTGTTTTTCATTTTCAAACAATTTTAAATTTAATAAACCAACTGCCGCCTGCAATTCATTTAATTTTCCATTTATGCCGACTTCCTCAACAAGTTCCTCATTTCTTATTCCAAAATTTCTAAAATTATAAATTTGCCGTTCCAAATTTTTATCAGGATAAGCCAAAGCTCCGCCTTCTATTGTATTAAATAATTTTGTCGCATGAAAAGAAAACATAGAAATATCGCCAAAATTTCCTATGCCTATTGCGTCAATTTCAGAACTAAAAGCATGCGCCGCATCATATATAACCTTTAAATTATATTTCTTTGCAATGGTTTCTATTTTTTCAACATCGCATGCAAAACCATAGACATGCACCCCCAAAATTGCCGAAGTATTTTTTGTAATGTGTTTTTCAATTTGAGAAGGATCAATACACATTGAATCTCTTTTTATATCGCAAAAAACAGGTTTGAGATTGTTCCAAACAATGCAGTGCGGCGTTGCGGCAAATGTCCAAGGAGTTGTTATAACTTCACTGCCTTGCGCTAAATTTAAAACTTTTAAAGCAATCATTAAAGCTATAGTTCCATTATTAAAAAGCGAAAGACTGCCTTTTAACTTTAAAACATCTTTAAGTTTTTGTTCAAGCAAATTATGATAATTTCCCATATTGGTCAATTGTTTTGAGGAAAAAATTATTTTCAATTCTCTATTTAAATCCTCTAAACTCGGCAGCAATGGGCTTGTTATATAAATTGGTTTATCCGGCATTTTCATTTTAGATCGCCTTTAAAAAAGTTATTAATAGACAAATAAATAAAACCGTCATGCCAACAAAAAGCAATCTAAAAAGTTTAAACTTTTTTCTAAATTTTCTCGCCTCATAATCTCTATTGCTAAAAGCGTCATGCAAATCTCTAATCATATTATGAAAATACTCGCTAAACTCTTGATGAAGCTTTAATAAATTATTTTCATATTTTTTATTTTCCGGCGCCAATAATTGCTTACATATAAAATAAAAATGATAAGTAAGATCCCTATAATATTTTTCATCTTTATGCATTATATCCCTATAGACAGAATCATAAAAACGCATCATCTCAACAACATTGCGCAAACCAAATTCGCTATCGGCCCCCTCGCCAAAATATCTCTGCGATATGCCTGTCGGGCTAATAGTATAGACCGCCATTACTTCATCAATAAATTTCACTTTGCCAACGCTGGCATGCAAAGTGCATAGCCACATATCGCCCGTTATTATTCCAAAAGGCAATAAATCTAGCGCATCTTTTCTCCACCTAAACATAATGGAAGCGGTATAACACATATCATTATAGTCAAAGACAAAATCATCTATCGTTAAAACATCTTTTTTAATTCTGGTTTCAGGAGGCGGAATTATACGTTTGCGGGAAGGATCGTCTGCAAAAATTTCATAAACGGGATGAACGCACATAGAAAAATCTGGATGAGCTTCTAAAAAATCTACTTGCTTTTGCAATTTGTCGGCGCTTATCCAATAATCGTCTCCCTCGCAAAGAGCGACATATTTGCCTCTAACTTTAGACCACATCATTTTGTCTATATAATAGGGACTGCCAATTTTTGAATATTGATTTTGGGTTTCATAGATAGGTTTTATTATGTGCGGATATTTTTGAACATACTCTTTAAT
>JAITCX010000076.1 GCA_031282945.1 Elusimicrobiota bacterium | reverse complement strand
TTCATTTCAAGTTTTGCGCTGCCCGCTCTAAAAGAAGTGTGGGGATCGTCTAAATCGCAATTTGAAATGGTTATTTTTTTAGCAAGAAAATTATTGTTGTTTATGCGTTCCATTTTTTGCGCTTGCATAAAAGCAAAATTTGAAACGATTTTTGTCTGCACCAACTCGCCTTTTTCATCGTCATAAAAATATGTAATTTCATCGGCATATAACATAGACCCATTTTCAAAAAGCTCTACATTGCCTTTTGCTCTAATGCTATTGTCTGTAAAAATAAATTCTATCTCATCGGCATACATATACCTATCCGACCAAGCGATATAGACATTTCCGCTGGCTTTGACTCTGTCAAATTCTTGAGCGTATTCTAAAGAATCCGCTTTAATGTCTATCTCATAGGCAAATAATAAAATAGATTGAAAAAGAAAAAGAAATGAGAGGATGATTTTGAAAGGTAAGTTTTTTGTTGTCATTTATATGATTATACAAAATACCTAAAAACAGACAGCATCTAAAATTTCATAAATGCAAAATTCTGCTTTTAGGTATTATAAATTAAGCCATTATCATTGTTTGCCATTAGAAAAACTCGGCAGCATCGCGCACCCCACAACGCCTAATTTGCTTGTGTATTTTGAAATGAGAATATTATAGTTTGGAAGTTTTTGCGCAAAACCTGATTTGCGCATATGCTCATAAGCTGGATCTAAAATATATTTTCCAGCTTGAGAAAGTCCGCCGCATAAAACTATTGTGTCAGGATCTATATAGTTTATAACGCTCATCAAAAGCACGCCTAAAAATCTGCCCGTCCAGTTCAAAATGTCTTTTGCAACTTCGTCATTTTCAACGGCGGCTTTATGCAGGAGCGCCGGCGTAATTTTGGCTGGATCGCCGCAAGACATGCGGGAAATTATTTCGCTTGGATGGCCTGCCAAATATTCTACCGCATATTGAGAAATATGCTTGACGCCCAAATAAGCTTCAAGACAGCCTTTGTTTCCGCAGCCGCAGGGCGTGCCGTCCAAAATCACTGTGCAATGTCCAATCTCACCTGCAATATAGCGCGAGCCTCTATACATTTTTTTATCAATAATATAACCGCAGCCTATCCCTGTACCTAAAGTTAGACAAACTAAATTATTTGCCTCTTGATGCGCATCCAAAAAATAAGATCCGATTGCCGCGGTGTTGCCGTCATTGTCAACAAAAACTTTTTTTCCTGAAATTTTCTCAAGCGTAGTTTTTATAGGAGTGTTACGCCATTTGGGCAAATTACAGGAAAAAATCAAAACCCCATGCTCAAAATCTAAATTGCCAGCAATCCCCATGCCTATGGAATTTACTTTTTCATAATATGCAAGTTTTGAGGCGGCCGAAATTATCTCTTGCAAAACTTCTTGCGGTTCTTTTTTGGGATCCGTAGGCAGAGAAACGGTGTCTATAATTTGATATGCATCGTTTACGATTGCAATTTTTATAGAGGTGCCGCCCATGTCAATGCCTAGGAAATATTCCTCGGACATAAAACCTCCTTTTGTTAGCCATTGCTAACTTTTAAATCTCTTTTGTAAAAAAGAGTTGGAAATTATTTCTCTTTTGAAAAGAGAAACAGAAAGACTAATAGCTTTCTCTTTTTTAAAAAAGAGAAACAGAAAAACTAAAGACACCTTAAACTTTATTCTCTCTTTGAAAAAGAGAAACAGAAATTTCTTTCTCTTAAAAAAACGACACCTGCAACTTATTTCTTTTTTCTGTAAAAGAGAAACAGAAAATTAACACTCTTTAATCTTTTTTCTCTTTATTTTTTTTGCGCTATCTCTTTATTAAGGACAAGCGCTTAAAGTCCATTTTTAAAGATTCATCTCTTTCTCACCGAAAGTTCATAACTTTCTTTCTCTTTATCAAACTCTTTATAATTTTTTCTGCGCTCCCTTTTTATTTTTTAGCCACGCGCCATGCGAAAATTTTTTTCGCCCCCGCGCCGACTCTACCTTTGACGTGACTGACAGCAGTCTGTTCTGTCACGCCCGCGTGGGTGAGGGCAAAGGAAACTTCCAGTTTCCTTTGCCCTCTTGGCGAAAAAAATTTCTCGTAAAGCAAGCGCTTACGCTCCGCTACGCCGCAAAACCAAAAGAGCGCGGGAAAAGGTACGACACACAACAGCAAAGACACGACAACCACAAAGACACAGCAACGACAAAGACAAAAACAACATAAAAAACTTTTCGCATAGACAGGCGCTTTGCCGCTTACGCTAGACTAAAAAACTGGGGGTCTTGAGAGATCTATAAATGCCTGTATTTGCCGTAGATTTTGCGCAAATTTTAAGGAGAGTTTGATAAAAAGAAAAGAAGTTATGGACTTTCCCTGAAAAAAAGATGAGAGTTTTAAGGAAGGGGGTTTCAGGGGGATTTCTCCCCCTGAAAAATGAACCTATTGTTTTTTCGACAACATAATTTTCAGCAAAATCGGCGTCACAAAAGTTGTCAGCATTATCACCACAACTAAAGCGCTATAAATTTGTTGTTGGAAAACGCCGATAGACAAACCCATACTGGCAAAAATCAATCCTACCTCGCCGCGCGGAACCATCGCTACGCCCACCAAAAGTTTGTTTACGTTTTTCTTCAACACAACAAAACCAGCCAATGCCTTGCCGATAAAAGCCACGGCAAACAAAATCGCCGCCAGCATTAAAATATTTCTATTTTCTGCCACGAAAAGATTGAAAATGCTTATATCAACTTCCGTTCCCATCAAAACAAAAAACACCGGCACTAAAAAAAGGTATAGCGGTTTAACGCCTTGTTTGATTGCCTCTACATGTTTTGTATTTGATAAAACCAAACCCATCGCAAAAGCGCCCACTATCGGCGCAAGCTCAACTTTTTTAGACAGCGCCGCCACAAATAAACACAAGGCTATCGCTAAAACAAAAATTACGCCGTCTTGTTTCATATGTTTAGCTATCTTGTCAAATATAAATGAAATTACCAGCAACCCTAGTCCTACCACCACCGCTAAAAACAAAACTGCTTTCGCGCTAATCTGCGCAATGCTCAAAATGCTCATTTCGTTTCCGCTAACTAAATTTGTTACTACCGCCAAAATCACAAGCCCGATGACATCGTCTATAACCGCCGCCCCCAAAACGATTTTGGCTTCCTCAGTATCAAGTTTTTTCAAGTCTAGGAACACTCTGGCAGTAATGCCCACAGAAGTCGCCGTTAAAACTGCCCCTGCAAAAATCGCGCTTGTCGTAGACATCCCAAAAGCTAAAAATGTAAAATAGCCAAACAAATAGGGCAGCAAAACGCCTACAAAAGCTACCGCAGTCGCCCAGCCGCCTGCCCGCGCAAATTCTTTTATATTGGTTGAAAGTCCGGCCTCAAAAAGCAAAATCACGGCGCCGAGTTCTGCAATCTCGCCGAAGGTCGCCGTTTTATGCACTATCCCTAAAACGCTCGGTCCAATAATAACGCCGGCAATCAGCTCGCCGATAATTGCGCTTTGGCCGCATTTCATTGCCAATTCGCCAAAAATTTTTGCCGCTACTAAAATCACAGCAAAGAAAAATAAAAACTCAAATATTTCCATACTTATCTCCTAGACTTTATAATTGAAAACCGAAAAAATTTACAACATTGTTGTAAGAAATATCCTCTACAATTTTTCCAAGCGCTTCCAGATCATTTGGGTATTGACCGCTTTCAACCCAGCCGCCAATCAAATCGCAGAGTATGCGTCTAAAATATTCATGGCGCGGATACGAAATAAAACTGCGGGAATCGGTGAGCATTCCAACAAAATTTGCCAACATCCCCGAGCTTGCAACAGCAATCATTTGTTTTTTCATGCCGGGCAAATGATCGTTAAACCACCAAGCCGAACCCTGTTGAACCTTACTCAAAACTCCCTCGCTTTGAAAACAATTAGCTATGGTATTTAGCATATCATCGTCATTGGGATTTAAACTGTAGAGTATAGTTTTAGGCAGTTGATTCGTTTTATCCAACTCATTTAAAAAATCAGCTATTTGCGCGCCCGGCGCTAAATTGTTTATGCAGTCATAACCCGTATTGATGCCGAGCGTCTGGAGCGCACGAGTATTGTTGTCGCGCTTGCAGCTAAAATGCAGCTGCATAACCCAACCAAGCCGATGATATTGTTTTGCGCTAAAAAGCAAGAAAGCTGTTTTAAATTTTAGCTCGTCTAATTTTGATATGTTTTTACCCGCTAGTCTTGCGGCAAAAATTCCTTCTATTTCCGCCTCATCAGCTGGATAAAAATAAACAAAATCTGGACCATGGTCGCTGGCTTTTGCGCCAAGCGATGCAAAAAAATCCAGCCGTTTTATAAGGGCTTCTTTTAAACTTGCAAAAGAATTTATTTCTACGCTACTGACGGCAGAAAGGGTTTTGAGATAATCTAAAAATGCAGGTTTTTCTATGCACATCGCTTGGTCGGGACGCCATGCCGGCAAAACCTTAACATTAAAAGTTTTATCGTCTCTAATTTGTTGATGCCACCGCAAACTGTCGGCGGGATCGTCTGTAGTGCAGATCAATTTTACATTTGAGCGCTCAATTATTTTGCGTGCGCTCATAGAAGGGGACTGGAGCTTTTCATTGCATATTTGCCAGCACTCGCGCCACGTTTTTTCGCCCAAGGGTTTCTTATAATCAAAGTAACGCTGCAATTCTAAATGGCTCCAATGGTATAGAGGATTGCCGATAGCACGCTCCAGCGTCTGCGCCCATTTATGAAACTTTTCCTCATCGCTTCCATTGCCTGTGATAAACTTTTCCGCTATGCCGTTAGCCCTCATCAAACGCCATTTATAGTGATCGCCGCCCAGCCAAAGCTGAGTGATATTTTCGAACTTTCTATCTTGAGCAATTTCTTTTGGATTTATATGGCA
>JAITCX010000044.1 GCA_031282945.1 Elusimicrobiota bacterium | reverse complement strand
AACATCCTTTGCCTTTTTAAAGTCAACATAAAAATAAAAATCCCCGCCTTTGAAAACAAAAGGCAGGGATTTGAAATGTGAAAAATATTGAGGTTTGTAAAAACTTAGCTTAAAGCGCTGGACCAAAAATCATGTTCGGAATCCATAAAACAAGACCCGGCATATAAACTAAAATTACAATCTCTAAAAATATCGCCAACATAAACGGCAAACTCGCCACCGTATAGTCCTCAGGCGGACATTTTAAAATTCCACAAACAGTGTAAAGCGCAGCCCCAATCGGTGGAGTCATCACCCCTAATGTCACAATGGTAGCCATCAAAACGCCAAAATGCACAGGATCAATGCCAACGCTTGTAACCATAGGCAAAAATATCGGCGTAAGTAAAAGGAAGTTCACATTGCTGTCTACAAACATCCCCGAAACAAATAAAAAGAATAACATAATTATAACAAGCAGCTGAGGATTGTCCGTTATGCCGAAAATGAAATCGCTGAAAATCACAGGAAGCTCTACATATGTCATCGCATAGCTGAAGGGACCCGACAAAGCAATGATCAATAATATAGCGCCGTTGTCCTGAAAAGAAGTTACTAACGCCTGCTTAAACTTTGCCCACGTCAATTCTTTGTAGACAAATTTGCCAATGACAATTGCATATATAACCGCAAAAGCCCCCGACTCAGAAGGCGTGAAAAGCCCAAACCTTATCCCAACAATTAATATTATCGGAAACAACAATGCCCAAATAGATTCCTTTAAATTTGCGCCAAGTTCTTTTAAAGTTACAGGTTTTACTTTGGGATCTGGAGGATCATATTTTTTAATGCGCGATGTGATGGACGTAGTAGCCATTAAAAAGGACATCATTAAAATGCCCGGTATAATTCCCGCCGCAAAAAGTCTGCCAATGGAAACTTCACCGATAAAACCAAAAATGATTAGCCCTAAGCTTGGAGGAATTGTCGCAGTAATCAATGCCGTTGTGCAGTTTACCGCGCAAATATAACCTTTTGAATAACCGCGCTTGATCATCTCCGGACCTAAAATTCTCGTCTCCATTGCGGCATCAGCCGTAGCCGAACCGCTCACTCCGCCCATAAGCGTGCTCATAACCACGCTTATCTGCGCCGTCCCCCCGTAAAGCTTTCTGGTGAGGAGTCTTGCAAGATCCAATAGGCGCGCAGTTATGCCGGATTCGTTCATCAAATTGCCAGCAAAAATAAAAAACGGAACCGCCAAAAAAGCAAATGATTGGCTTTGAGCTATAACTCTGTTTATTACTATAGAAAGCGGCAGCGCATCCGTGTTTATGAAAAAAGCTAAACCCGAAGCGCCTATAACAAAAGCTATAGGCATGCCGACCACAATTAAAACTATAAAACATATCAAAAGAAAAGACATAAAAAGCCCCTTATAAACTCTTAAGTTGTTTGAAACCTCTTGTTATTTTTAAAACAGCAGTGATAGCCATGGACAAAGACGCCGCAGGCAAACTTAAAACTGCCCATGAAAAAGAAATTGGCAAAGAACCGTACTGGCGCCCCCAGTCCGAAACGGTAAGCATTATGCCATAATAAACTAAAAAAACAAGCAGAGTAAACGTCAATAAAAGCACAATGAGTTCCACAACTATTTTTAATTTTGCCGGAAGTTTTCTAACAAAAAGATCTATGCCTACCAATTGATCTTTCCTAAATGCGCAATCAGCTCCAAGAAAGCTAACCCAAGGAAGCAATAATAAAGCTACATCTATATTCCATGACATGCTTACATGAAATCCTCTCAAAATTGCAGATAAAAAAATTACGGCAACCAAACTGAGAAAACCCACCCCGCAAACAAAAGCTTCTACCTTACAAAACAAATCGTAAATTTTTTTCATTGTTGTTTTTCCTTAAAAAAAGCGGAAAGATTTTGAAATCTTTCCGCTCTCCGTCTACTGATTTACTTCGTTAAACCCAATTGTCTAAACAATGTGTTTTTAAGTTCCGGCGTAAATCCCATATCTTTATAATATGGTTGAACAGCTTTTTCAAAAGCAGGAATATCAACATTCCTGTTGATGATCATTCCTCTGGCGGCCATATCTTTCAAATTCTGCTCTTCAGTTGCAACAACCTTTACTTGATATTCTGTTCCAACATCACGGAAAGTTTTAACAAGCAAAGCCTGCTGGGCTGGAGTTAAAGAATTGAAAAATTTTGCGCTCATTACAAGGCTGGAAGTAAGCATGTAATGTGAAGTCATGTTATTGTACTTCAAGACTTCATAGAGGCGGTTTGAATAAGTGAACGGAATTTGAATTTCACAACCGTCCAAAGATTTCTGCTGCACAGCGGAGAAAATATCTGTTGCAGGAATTGAGGTCTGCGCATAACCTAAGGCTTTAGCCAAAGCTAACCCAATTGTTGTACTGAAACCGCGAATTCTCAAACCTTTGAGATCGGATGGCTTTGAAACTTGTTTGTTTGTAACAAAGTGGCGCATACCGTTATACCAGTTATTGGTAAGAAGTTTTACGCCCTGTCTTTCAAAATCCTGTTCCCATTTTTTGTAGAGGTCTGTGGTCAAAAGTTTATCCAAAACTCTGTAATCTCTCAAAACATAAGGCGCCATTAAAATACCAAACTCAGGCACTTTATGATTTGTAGCAATGCGTCCCGGATCAGAAGGAACGATTATTGGAGCGCCCTGTAAAGCCTGCGTAACCAAATCGTCCGTGTCATTGCTAAGCGAACCTGCTGTAAAAACTTTTACCTTAAACAAACCCGAAGCGTTCAATCTTTTTGCAACTTCCTGCAAAGCTTGACTCTGGGGAGTGGTGTTTCCTTCGGTTCCCGCAAGAATCAACTCAGTAGCTTTTGGGGCCGCTTGAGCGCTCTTTGCAAAAAATGCAAACGCAAAAACCAAACACGCTGTAACTAAACAACTTACAACTTTTTTCATGATTTCTCCTTTTTTTCGGCGCCTTAAAATCTACGCCGTATAATAAAAAAAGCCATTTGTATAAAAATATACAAATGGCTTTTCTATTCAATTATAGAGATAGCTAAAAAGCAAAAAACAAATTTTATAAAACGAGTCTTAAAACCTACAAACACCCGATATTGCATTTTTTTACATGTCCTTAAATATAAGATTACAAGGCTTACAAAGTCAGCAGTCGCACATGTTGAGCTAAATAGCATTCGGAATAATAAGGTAAGTTTTGTAAGGTTGTTTATAGCAAAAAAATGTGAAACAAAGCAAATTTTAATGGCGCCTTTTTTTAAAAAAAGAAGCGAAAATTTTTCTCTTTTGGAAAAGAGAAAGCTCTTAAAAAATCTTTATTAATTTTCTGTTTCTCTTTTTTAAAAGAGAAATAAATTCCGCCTCTTTTATAAAAGAGCAAGCCAAAAACAATATGGTAAAATATAATTAAATAAAAAACACTTTCTTTAAGGAGACGCCAAATGCAAGACTTACAAACAAAAAGCCAAACTTTTGAAACTTTACTCACTCAAAATTTTATGTATGTAGATAAAACAAAACATGTTTATGAGCTTGCCAAAAAAGACGGCGCATATTTTTTATCCCGCCCGCGCCGCTTTGGAAAATCTCTTTTAGTTTCAACTTTTGAAGCGCTTTTTGAAAATAAAAAGGAATTATTTAAAGGTCTTTATATTTATGACAAATGGCAATGGGGGGCGGAATATCCAGTTATTAAAATTGATTTTTCAAATATAAATGTCTGCTCTTTAGAATTATTGATAAAAGATTTAACGCAAATATTAGAAAAAATTGCCAATAAGCCCGATAATAATATTGATTTGGGACAGGCAAGCATAGAAGGAAAATTTGCTAATTTAATAGAAGGCCTCTATAAAAAGAAAAAAGAAAAAGTTGTAATTTTGATAGACGAATACGATATGGCAATAACAGAAAATTTATCCAAATCCTATGAGATTCAAGAATCTATAAGAGAAGTTTTACGGGGATTTTATAGAATTTTAAAAGGCTGCGATGCCTACATTAAATTTATTTTCCTGACAGGAGTAACAAAGTTTTCAGGGCTGTCGCTTTTTTCGGGTTTAAATAATCTCAACGACATAACTTTGGACGAACGATATAGCGCCATATGCGGTTACACTCAAGATGAACTAGAAACTAATTTTGACCAATATATAGAAGCGCTTGCAAATAAATATGGTTTTAGTAAAAAAGAAATTTTGAGGGAAATAAGAACTTGGTATAACGGTTATACATGGGACGGCAAAACAGCAATTTATAATCCCTATTCAACACTCCTTTTATTTAATAAGTTGGATTTTGCAAATTACTGGTATGCCAGTGGCTCGCCGAAATTTTTAATTGACTATTTGCAAAAGAATTGGTCGGAAGAATTATTTTTTGAAACGATAGATGTTTTTGAGGAAGAGTTGATGAGCAGTGAAGCGGACGGGCATGTAAGAATAGGATTACTATTTCAAACGGGATATTTAACGATCAAAGCAATAACGCTGATGAAAGGCGCGGGCATTATAAGCGTTAGAAAAATATATACCTTGGCTTCGCCAAACTGTGAAGTGGGAATATCGTTAGCGCAAACTATTTTACTGCCGAGGATATCGGAAGTTTCAGGAGCGGTGGCGATCTCAAAATTACTGCCGATATTTGCCGAGAGCATAGCCAAAGAGGACAAACATATATTTGCCAAAGGCTTTAGCGCTTTAATAGC
>JAITCX010000242.1 GCA_031282945.1 Elusimicrobiota bacterium | reverse complement strand
TTTGTTCCAAAAGCGCAAACTCCATTTCAATGGGCGCCGATGGAAAGCGATGAAAAAATAAACGAGAAAATAAAATATCTCAATACAATAAAAAATGCAAATGTCCGAGCGCACAATCACAAGGCGAGCATTATAGAGGCATTCATTGCAAAAGGGGATAGGCGCGTTGGGCAGGCAATTTTTAAGGCTTGGAAAAAAGGGGCAAAATTTGATGAATGGGCGGATAAATTTAATTTTCAAATTTGGCAGGAAGCTATAAAAGAAAGCGGGCTTGATATAAATTTTTACGTTTACAGACAACGTCAAAAAGATGAAATTTTTTCTTGGGATCATTTAAATTTTGGACTCAGTAAAGATGAACTTTGGAACGATTATCAAAAAGGCATAAATGAAAGTTCTGCGCCTGTATCGCAAAATATTTTTGGAAATTATAAAACGGATTTTCCAAATACTTTTACTAAACCAAAAGATCCTATCCCTCCCCAAAGGCGTTTTCGCATTCGACTTTCTAAAACAGGTCAAATAAAATTTATTTCGCATTTAGAACAGACAGAAGTTTTAAGGCGGGCTATAAGACGTTCAAAATTGCCGACAGCTTTTACAGGGGGATTTAGTCCGCAAATAAAAGCTTCTTTTGGGCCGCCATTACCGGTAGGTTATGAAAGTTTTTGCGAATATATAGATCTTAGCCTTGTAGAAAAACTGGACAAAAATTTAGTAAGCGAAGCCTTATCAAAAACTTTACCTCAAGGTTTAAAAATTTTGGATATTAAAACAATTCCTATAAATTTCGATTCTATAGAAGCTCTTGTAAATTTGGTGGAATATAAGCTTGAAAATTTCGGCATTACTCAAAAACAAATAGACGATTTTTTAGCTCTTAAAAATATAATTGTAAGCAAATCAAAAAAGGGGAAAGTTATTGAAACAGACATAAGAAGCGTTATAAGCGATATTAAAATTTCCGATAATTTTTTAGTTTTTTTATTTAATTGCGAACATTCCCGAGCTTTAAAACCAGATATTGTTTTGCAAAAACTTACGGGAAATGAAAATTTGAGAATTTTTAATTGCACAAGAACAAATTTATATGTAAAAACTTCTCTAGGAAAATGTTTTATTCTTTAACCTAAAAAAGAGATAAACAAATATTTGATATAATTATAAAAATCCCATGAAATCTTTAATATCGGCGCCCCCAAAAGCGCTTTTTTAGTTGTATAAGGAGAATAATATGTACCCAATGATTTTTACGCCAATTGCCAAACAAACAATTTGGGGCGGAAACAATTTGCGCCGAGAATTTAATAAACCTTTTAAGGCAGATAATATTGGTGAAAGTTGGGAATTATCTTGTGTGAAAAACAATATCTCAATAATTGCAAACGGTAAATTTGCAGGAAAACCTCTTGACGAAATATTAAATAATTTTGGTTTAGAAATTTTGGGGAAAAAAGTTTTTAAAGCGGCAAATGGAAAGTTTCCGCTTTTATTTAAATTTATAGACGCGCAAAAAGATCTTTCCATACAAGTGCATCCAAATGACGCCCTTGCAAAAGCAAGGCATGATAGTTTTGGCAAAACTGAAATGTGGTATGTTTTATCGGCGCAAAAAGGCAGTAAACTCTATAGCGGATTTAAGAAAAAAATAGACGAAAAAACATATAAAGAGTTAGTGGCGAATTCAAAAATAACAGATGTTTTAGCTCAATATGAGGTTAAAGCTGGAGATTCTTTTTTCATTGATGCGGGTCAAGTTCACGCCATTGGGGCTGGAATTGTCATTGCAGAAATTCAACAGACATCTGATATAACCTATAGAATTTTTGATTATGATAGGCTTGATTCCAATGGCAAAAAAAGAGAGCTGCATACAGATCTTGCCGCTTTGGCTATAAATTTTAATATTAAAGATAATTACAAAACTGAATATACGCCTAAAGAAAATGAACCCGTAAATATAGCTTGCTGTCCATATTTTACTGTAAATTTTATTTCCCTAAAAGCGTCAAAAACTTTAAACAGAAATTTAGCCGATCAAGAAAGTTTTGTCGTCTATATGTGCGCTGACGGAGACATTGAACTCAGCTGTGGAAAATACAAACAGGATTTGGAAAAAGGCGCGACAGTTTTAGTTCCCGCCTGCCTTGCAAACGATATTAACCTTTCCGCTAAAGACGACAGTGCTGTTTTAGAAGTTTATGTTTAGGATTTCAGCGTGAAAATTGAAATTAATGATCAGTTTAAACAAGCTTTCCAGACGATAGAAACAACCAATAACTGCGTTTTTGTGACGGGGAATGCAGGAACGGGCAAGACAACTTTTCTAAAATATTTTCTAGCTAAAACCCAAAAAAAATCGCTTGTGCTTGCCCCGACAGGCGTTGCGGCTTTAAACGCCGGCGGTCAAACAATCCATTCTTTTTTCAAGTTTAAACCAAATGTTACCCTCTCAAAAATCAAAAAGAAAAAACTCAGCGAAGAATCCATCTATAAAAAAGTTGAAACAATCGTCATAGACGAGGCGTCCATGCTGCGCTGCGATATACTGGACTGCATAGATAGATTTTTGCGTTTAAACAGAGAACGCCAGCGCGAAGTTTTTGGCGGGGTGCAAATTGTTTTTATCGGCGATTTAAAACAACTGCCGCCGGTCGTCACACCGACTGAACGCATAATTTTTGAGACTCAATATAACTCTCCATATTTTTTAAATGCGCTTTGTTTACAAGAAGCTCAAATTCTAACAATAACCCTTACAAAAAACTACCGCCAGCAAGATCAAAATTTCATAGATCTTTTAAATGCTATCCGCGATCAGCGAGTTTCTGAGGAAATGTTTAGAAAATTAAATAAGCAAGTTGGACGGCTTGAAGCGGGCGATAAATTAACTATTTATTTATGCACCACAAATAAAAAAGCTGCAGCTGTCAATGCAGAGCGGCTCACACAAATTTCGGAGCCTGCTTTTGTCTTTGAGGCGCAAACAGATGTTCCCGCAGAGATAAATTTATTTCCAGCTGATGCGCACCTTACAATTAAAAAGGGGGCGCAGGTCATGATGTTAAATAATGATTTTGCAGACAGGTGGGTAAATGGGAGCATTGGAA
>JAITCX010000233.1 GCA_031282945.1 Elusimicrobiota bacterium | reverse complement strand
TTTCTCTCCTTTTGTAAAATTTTTTACAGGCAAGCCGAGCTTGCTTAACTCTATTTAATCTCTTTTTAACGGCAGAGGATGTTTCTCTTTTTGAAAAAAGAGAAACAGAAAAACTAACGGCTCCAAACTCTTTATTATTTTTTTTAAGAGAAACAAAATATTTTATTTTCTCTACAAAAAATAGGGCCAAAATATATTCTATTATATTAACATTTTTTCATAGGAGTTTCTTTAATAAAAATAGAATTTAGATCTAAAGAGTTAGATATATTTTATTAAATAATTTTTATATTTGCTTATGACGGCGGAGGGCTTTGAAAATAGGAGATTGAAACATTTTTTAAGCGCCTTTATAAATTCATTAAATTGAACTTTTTTGCATATCCTAATTTTTAGAATATTTTTTATTTTGCTTGTTCAAATGTCAACAATTTCTCTCGGTAATATTCATATTGTTTGCGTCTAGCCTCTATTTCCGCAGGTAGCCCCTCTTGCAAACTTGCTACAAATTTTTCAAGTTTATCTAAGATGTCCACTATTTGCCGCTGAATTGATAGAGGGATTATAGGAAACATAAAATTTTTAAAACTTGTCATATTTACAGCTGAAAATGCAGAAGTATTTACATTTTTCCTACATAAATCTGCCAAAATATAACAATAAAAATATGCAAATTTTGGCAATATTTTATGTTTATATTCATCATTTAAATGCAAAATTGTAAATTGTTGATTTGCTAAAAAATCTACTGTGATTAAAGCATGTTCGCCTATTGTTGCAGTCGTTGCCATAATAATAGAATTAGCGCAAAATAATTTCCCTTTCACCGCTTTCGGCGTAGCATGTCCAATACTATCTGATAGAATTCGTCCGTTTTTTCTTATATCCTCCATCCTAAACCACGGCACGTTTCCCTCATCCCAAAATTCTTTATTTGCTTTAGATGGAGTGTATCCATTTCTTATCTCAAAAATTTCACTTAACGGCTTAAATTCTACGCCGCTTGGACAAAGATTTTTATCGTTTGCGACACGGGGGGGGGGGGGGTACGGAACGTCAACAATTCCCCCCGATAATATCCATATTGTTTGCGTCTTTCTTCTGCTTCCGCTATCAATTTATCTTGAAACTCTATAAGGGTATCAAGTGTTTCCGCTATCTTTTTTTGAATTTCTAAGGGCGGAATAGGAATCTCAATTTGCAAAATATCCGGCATATCTGGATGCATTATTGCGGATCCTTTAAAACATTTTTCAATTATTGTTTTTTGCGTTAACAAATAATACCAAACAAATTTTAGATTTATTGTTTCACCTTTTGATATTGCCAAATTATTTCCGCTGTCTACAAATTTACCCTTATAATATTTTAAATTTGCGGTTCCGCCCGAGGGAATTGTTATGATTTCACCCTCATTTAAATTTTCGCCTGCAAGTTTTTCTGTCGTGTATCCTTCAAATTTTCCTGTTGCCAACAATTTAACATTATTTGTTTGGCTTGCCTTATCGCTTACAAATAATCCTTTTAAATCTTTTGCGCTAATATGTTTAAATGAACAAGTTTTATCTTGTTTCTCCTTATCTATACCGCTAAATCTTTTATCCCAAACTGTTATTTGCCATAAATATTTAAACTCCACTCCGCTTGGACAAAGTTTTTTTATCATCCTTTTTATTTGGTTCATCCATTTTCCCCTGTTTCATTTCTGTTTTAATAATTTTTTCAAATTGAATTTAAAATATTTTTTATTTTATATTTGCTTGTTTAAATGTCAATAATTTCTCTCGGTAATATTCATATTGTTTGCGTCTTTCCGCCGCTTCCGCTATCAATTTATCTTGAAACCCTATAAAAGTATCAAGTATATCAACTATCTTTTTTTGAATTGCTAAGGAGGGAACAGGAATAATATATTTTTTTACATCATCAGCGTTCATGCTAGGTAATATAGAAGATGTCCCCATGAATTTAATAACGGACGTTACATAATATAAAAATTTTACACTTAATAAATCTGTCTTTGGCACTAATGTTTTTAAACGAATTATAGGAGTAAAAAATGCTTTTCTATAGGCAACATATCCCACATTTCCTATAGACGATATAGTTACCGCGTCTTTATCTATTTTATATGTATTGCTATGACCATAAGTTTCAATTCCATTGGAATAAACAGGATAAGGATATTGGGTGGTAGGTTTAACTTGACCTTTTATGCAATTTTCATCAACTTCTCCCCCCGTTCTAACCTCACAAACTTCACCAATATATTTAAACTCCACGCCATTTGGACAAAGATTTTTATCGTTTGCGACACGGGGATTACGGAACGTCAATAATTTCTCTCTATAATATTCATATTGTTTGCGTCTTTCCTCTGCTTCCGCTATCAATTTATTTTGAAACTCTATAAAAGTATCAAGCATACCAGCTATCTCTTTTTGAATTTCTAAGGGGGGAATAGGAATTTTAAAAAATGAATAATTGGAAATCCATTGTCTTGTATGCGTTCTTGGTTTAAAATCTATACAATGCATAGCATAATAAACAAAACGAAAATTTATATTTTCGGAACTTTTTAGTCTTAACATTTTCATAGCAGAACTTTTTACTTTAAAATTAAAATCTACCCAATGAAATGAAGTTGTAAAATCATCAAAAATTATAACAGGATTTTCTTTACTTGCTTTAAATATACCATCTGTCTCATTTGTGTAACCCAATATAAAAGTTTGACCTGCTGTTAAAACAGGTGTATTAAAAGTATCGCTATATCTAGCATTTTTAACAATATATTGCGCAGGTTGCTGATAATTTAAAATCTGCCCCAATTCTCTAAACTCCACCCCCCTTGGACAAAGTTTTTTTATCATTTTTTCTATTTCGTTCATTTTGCCTCTTATAAAAATTTATATTTTTGCTATTTTTATTTATTTGGCGCAATAAAATTGAGAGTTGTTTTTTGCGAGATTTTTTCGTTTATTAAGCCAGACTTTCTCTCAAAAAAACTTTATTTCTTTTTTTCAAAAGAAATATCATGCCCTATTATAGCGTTCAAAAAAAGCTGAGAGTTTATCCTTTATTTTTTGAGTTTCTTTTTGTGAATTTGGGTTGAAAATATCTTTAGGCGGAAAAATTTCTGCAAAATCCACTCCTATCATTAACAAGCATCCTCGTTTCAAACATCTATCCATAAAACTTTTTGCCTTTTGGGCATCCAAATTATCCGCCTCAATAATGCCGTCTATTTCTTTGTTTTTTTCTCTATCTATAAATTTATTCCACTTCTCTTTTATATCCCCGCCATTACCCGCCGCTCCTATCCCCTTTAAAACCAAATCCCGCGCCTGCTCATTATTTGAGTCCGCTTTAATTTCACCCAGAAACTTTAAAACAAGATCTTTTATAGGACGCAAGTTAGCGCTGGAATTTATAATTCTTATAAAATTAGAATCATCATTTATATCTATATGTTGGCCATCTTCATGTCTTTTTGCAACTACATTTAAAATATAATCTATGTCTATATCAACTTGTCTAATAAGCTCCATTTCAAAAACAATGCCGTCATAAATATTTTCCTTCTTATTTTTTTCTTGCGATTTTGCTGTGCCTACATAATTATCATGCAGATCTAAATATTCGCTTTTATAATCTTGAAATTCTTTTTCGCTTAAAATTTCTTGCCCGTCAAACTGATCAAAAGCATTTAAAATATTTTTTCTCTTTAGGATTTCGCCAAATAATTGTATAAACTCTTTTTCTTTTTTTTCTCCAACAATTTTACAGTTGGGCAAACTATATTTTTCTTGTATTTCATCTACTAATTCTTTATACCCTTTTTGTTTAATGCCGTTTTCCATCCACCCGCTTTCATAATAATCTTGATAAGAATTTAATAAAACAACCGACCGCGCATTTTTGTCGCCGAACTCCGCAATGGATTCGTCCACTTCCTTTTGCAAATCCCTAAACAAAACAATATTGCCAAAAGTTTTTACAGAATTTAATATGCGGTTTGTTCTGGAAAAAGCCTGCATTAAACCATGCTGATATAAATTTTTATCAGCCCATAAAGTATTGAGCTGTGGAGCGTCAAAACCCGTTAAAAACATATTTACAACAATTAAAATATCTAATTGTTTGTCTTTTACTTTTTGTGAAATATCTTTATAATAACTTTGAAAACTATCCGATTCGGCGCAATAATTTGATTTAAACATTTTATTGTAATCCGCAATCGCTTCTTTTAAAAAATTTAAATTTACAGGATCCAAATTTTCCGTTTCCATATTTTCATCTTGAACAAAACCTCCCGCTTGTTCCTGCTGCACAGCTTGGCTAAAAATTATGCCGACTTTCAACCTTTGTTCAGCTTTTAAATCCGCCATTTGTTTTTGGAATTCTTTATAATATAACTTGGCGGCTTCAATGGATTCAGCCGCAAAAAGAGAATTAAATCCTATAATTGATTTTTCATCCCTTGCCTCTTGTCTTTCATTTCTGCAAGTTTTTTGATCAAAATGTTTAATTATATATTTCACAATTTCGCTAATGCGTTTATCGTCTTTTGTAAATAATTTCGCTTTATTTTTTTTGGCTGCCTCTCTATCCGCTTTTATAATTCCGTCAACATAATCCACCCTAAAAGGCAAAACATTTCCGTCATTTATCGCATCTACAATTGTATAAGCATGCAATTGGCGTCCAAAAATATATTCTGTGGTTTTAATCATCCCTTGAGTTTGTTTTATTAAATTTTCATCTTTTTGTTTTTTCAAATTGCGCGGCGGAAAAATTGGAGTGCCTGTAAAACCAAATAGATAATGTTTCTTAAAAGCTTTTGTGATATTGTCGCGCATTTGTCCAAATTGCGATCTATGGCATTCGTCAAAAATTATCACAAAACGCCTATCGTCATTTTCTTTTTTATCTTTATTCTTTTTATGTAATGAAATAAATCTGTCCAATTTTTGTATTGTTGTAATAATTATTTTAGCTTTTGGATCTTCCATATTTGTAGCCAAAACTTTTGTTGAAGCGCTTGAATTAGCCGAATCTTTTTGATATTTATTGTATTCTTTCATTGTTTGATAATCTAAATCTTTCCTATCTACAACAAAAAGAACTTTATCTATTTCGCTAATTGCAGTGGCAAGCTGCGCCGTTTTAAAACTCGTTAAGGTTTTGCCTGATCCAGTAGTATGCCAAATATATCCGCCCGCTTCTTTGCCGTATTGTTTTAAATTTATGCTCATTCTAATTTTATTTATAATGCTTTCTGTTGCGGCAATTTGATATGGGCGCATTACCAACAATTTATTTTTTGTTGTAAAGACACAATATTTTGTTAAAACATTCAGCAAGGTATGTTTAGATAAAAAAGTTTGCGCAAAATCTGTCAACTCCGCTATCCTAGAATTTTCTGCATCCGTCCACCAAGATGTAAATTCAAAGGTATCTGAAATTTTTGCGTTTTGGGAGGTCTTTCTTTCAAAAGAATTTTTAATATGATTTTTTCTTGTGGTATTTGAATAATATTTTGTATGCGCTCCATTTGATATAACAAAAATTTGCACATATTCAAAAAGTCTATACTCTTGATCAAAACTTTCATTTTGATATCTGTCAATTTGATTAAACGCCTCTTTAATAGCCACGCCGCGGCGCTTTAATTCTATATGCGCTAAAGGCAGACCGTTTACTAAAATTGTAACATCATATCTATCATTATTTTTGCCATGTTCCTGATATTGATTTATAATCTGCAAATGATTTCTATGGATATTTCTTTTATCTATTAAATAAATATTTTTAGTTTTATTATTTTCTAATCTTAAAGCATAAAAAGAATCTTCTTGGATTTTAGAAGTTTTTTTTATTATATCGTCATTTTTATTATTTATATATTCATCAAAAAATTCCTGCCATTGTTTGTCGGAAAATTCAAAATCATTTAATTTTTCAATCTGGCGCCGCAAATTTTTTAATAAACTTTGAGAATTTTTTATATCCGCTCTCTCATAGCCGTTTCCCTCTAAAATTTCCATTAATTTATTTTCAAGTTCGCGTTCCGTTTCTTTTGCGCCTTTTGGTTGATAGGTAGATCTATATTGGGAAACGACTGTTTTTAATGGTTGTTCAATTATTATTTTATATTGAACATTTTCATCTCTAGTTAAATCTTGTTTCATTTTTAATCTCCTAGCTCAGAAATTATTTTATCTATTTCTTTTCTCAGCCGCGTTTGTTCTTCAACAATATTTTTTATGGAGGCGTTTAATTCTTTTATATTTATTTTTTCTCTTGTATCTTTTTGTTTAACGTAAGTAGAAACATTTAAATCATAATCTTTTTGTGAAATTTCACTTTGATCCGCCAATGCGCAAACATATTCTATATTTTTTCTTTCGCTATAAATTTTAAAAATCTTTTCTATATTTTCCTGTGAAAGACTATTCTTATTTTTATCATGGACAAACTCATTGGAAGCGTCTATGAACGCTACTTTTGTATCATTGATTTTATTCTTTTTGATTACAATAATAACAGCGTTTATGGATGTGCCGAAAAATAAATTAGGGGGAAGCTGTATTATTGCATCTATGAAATTATTATCTATTAAATATTTGCGGATTTTTTGTTCCGCTCCGCCTCTATATAAAACGCCGGGAAATTCTATAATTGCCGCCGTGCCGTTTGGCGCAAGCCAACTCAAAGAATGCATAACAAATGCAAGATCCGCATTGCTTTTTGGAGCCAAAACGCCGGCGGACTTAAACCGATAATCATTTATTAATAAAGGATTCTTGTCGCCGTCCCAACGAATTGAAAAAGGAGGATTTGAAACTATCGCTTCAAAAGGTTGGCTTGCTTCATGTTCTTTATTTGGATTTAAAAGCGTATCGCCGCATTCAATATAAAATTTCTCAAAAGTTATTTGATGCAAAAACATATTCATTCTGCATAAATCATAAGTTCCGCTATTTATTTCTTGACCGTAAAAACCATCTTCAATTTCTTTACCGCCCAAAATTTTTGCAAATTTTAAAAGCAGGCTGCCCGAGCCGCAAGCGGGATCATAGACATTTTTTATGTGGGTTTTTGATGAAATAGCAATTCTTGCAACTAGTTCGCTAACTTCGGGCGGCGTAAAAAACTCGCCGCCTGTTCTACCTGTGTCGGCGGCAATTATGCGCATTATATATTCGTAAGCTTCGCCGAAAACATCTATAGTTGAATCGTTTATTTCCCCAATTGGAAAGGACTCCACGCCTATTAAAATTTCGGCCAGCCTTCTATTTTTTTGGGCGCCGTTTTCCCCCAAACATTTTGCGTCTACATTTATATCATCAAACAACCCTTCAATATCATGTTGGCTTTCTCCGCCATTAGCTGAATTTTCAATATTTTTAAATGTATTCTGCAAAATCATATTTAAATCTTTAGGATCTTTTTTTGCTTTGGCGCAGACATTACAAAAAAGTTCGCTTGGCAAAATAAATAAACCCTTCGTCTTCACCAAGTCATCTTTTCCTATTTT
>JAITCX010000059.1 GCA_031282945.1 Elusimicrobiota bacterium | reverse complement strand
CTGTCTGTGCCGGCTTGCGCGCTGATTGCAATGAGCGGAACTTGAGTGGTTAAGGCATCGGCAGTTCCCAACAATAAATTTATTGCGCCCGGTCCCAGCGTTGCAATTGCAACGGCAGGTTTTTGTAGTAAACGCCCGTAAACTTCCGCCATAAAAGACGCGCCCTGCTCATGTCTAGTTAAAATAAATTTTACCGCCGTCTGTTTGCTGATTGCGTCCACCAAATAAATATTTTCCTCACCCGGTATTCCAAAAACAAATTCAACATCTCTACTTTTTAAAATTCTAACAACCCTTTGCGCTACATTTTCAGTTTCCATTGTTTCATCCTATTTTTAAAATTTAACTATTGACTAACATTAGACAAAAATCGGCATTCGCTTTTATCTCCAAAATTAAAAAACTTTTTTATTTCTCAATTTCCCTCATCCCGCATTTCACAACCATTTTCTTAGGAGCTTTCACAAAAACGATAGGCATTGAAATTACTTTTATTTTTTTGGTGAGATATTTTTCATAATACTTCCTATCCTCAATTTGCTTTTTTGCAAGCTTTAATACATGATCTAATTTTTCAACTTTATTTGTCTGTTTAACTTCCATAACAACATATAAAAAATCATCGAATTTCCAAGTGACATCTATAATTCCAATATTGGTGTTATCCTCGCCCCAAGCGTCAAACCCGCAAGCCCACAATGCCAAGAGTAAACTGGAATGATAAATCGCTTCTTTAGCGCCCTTATCTTTAAATAAATTAAATGGAATTTTTGTAAGAACTTTACTGATAACGCTTGAAAATAAAGAGGCGTCCAATTTTATAATACTTTCCTCAATTTGTTTGCTCAGCTCGGCTATTTCATCCTCAATTTCATTTGCATTTTCTACAAGGTTTAGCAGGGAATCAAAAAAACTTTTTCTCACCTCGGCATTCGGCCAGCTCAACCTATACTTCTTTTCCTTTCCCATTTCTATTTCTCTAATGGTTAAATAACCTGATTGAAAAAGCAGTGTCGGCACGCTAAATTTTTCCATATTAAAACCCAGCAATTCTCTTTGACTAAATGCCCTCTCATGCCTATAAATAAGTTCGCTATATTTTTTCTGCTTAATAAGCGAAGCTAAAAAACCGGGCGTTCCTATTTCCAACCAATAATTAGAAAATTCCAAATTAGTAAATAAATTTAATGTTGAATAAGGATTATAAATTGCTGTTTTGCCGTCCCAACTATATCCGTTATACCAATATTTTATACGCTTTAATGTTTTCTCATTATTCTTATAAGAATATTTTTTTGTAAGTTCAGGAATTAATTCTCCAAAATGATTTGCCAATTCATCTTGAGTATAACCGCAAATATCGCAATATTTTGGATCTAATGTTATGTCCTCAATATTATTTAAAGCGGAAAAAATTGCCAACCCATAAAATTTTGTAACCCCTGTTAAAAATACAAAATGAATATATTGATCATTAGCTTTTATCGCTTTGTAAAATTCCCGCATTGTTTCTTTTATAGCGTCTTGTATTTCCTGCGGTTTATCTATAGAGCTTCTAACCGCTTTATCATATTCATCAATTAAAATCACTACCTTCTGTTTTTTCTTTTCATATAATTTTTCTATTAACTCTGAAAATCTTTCAGGAGCATATTGTTCATTTAATGTAATCTCATTGTCTTGCGCAATACCCAACATTAAACTAGCTAGACTATTACTTAATATTTCAGCTGTGCGGGAACTTCTCACCGACAAATCAAACTTGATCACTGGATATTTTTTACCCCAATCCCATTTATCATAAATATAAAGCCCCTCAAATAATTTTTTGTCTCCGCTAAACAAAGACTCAAAAGTAGAAAGCAAAAGCGACTTGCCAAAACGCCGCGGACGCGAAAGAAAATACGCCCCGTTGCCGTCTTTTACTAGTTCATGAACATGTTTTGTTTTATCTATATATAAAAAATTTCCTTCTCTCAAGGTTTCAAAAGTCTGGCTTTTTGTCTGCAGTTTTTGCATCATCTCCTCCTTTATTTAAAGGTAATATAAAAATATTTTTATTATTGATATTTTAACATTTTTATATAGCAAAGAAGGAAATAAAAAAACAAAACAAATATTGAATTTTTACAAATTAATATTTGTAATTAAATTTTAATTTTATCTTAAATTTTATTTTGTATTTCATAAAAATAAACATTTGCAGGAGGATATCAAGATATGAATTTAAACTTAACATACACAATAAATTTTGCCTTAACTTTCTATTGTTATTTGAGCGCAGGACTTTATAATTTTACAACTTGCATAAAAAAGACCAGCTAAAATTTAGCTGGTCTTTTTATTTTACTTTTAGTTTATTGCAGCCGTCCCTTGTTCTTTCGTCCTGACCCTAATCACATTTCTTAAATCATAACTAAAGATTTTTCCATCGCCGGGATTGCCGGTATAAGCCGCCTGTAAAATTGCATCAATTGTTTTTTTCTCCCAACTTTCATCTGAAACGATAATTTCAAATTTCAATTTTGGCAGCATTGTTATGGTAACTTCTGATCCTCTAATTAATTCTTTGTAGCCTTTAGATCTTCCACATCCCATTACCTGCGAAACCGTTATGCCGTTAACGCCGACTTTACTGAGCGCTTCTTTTATATCCTCAAATTTATCCTCACGCACAATAGCTTCAATTTTAATCATTTTTGTCCTCTCCTAATTTTGCAAATTTAGTCTAAACCTAAGAAAGCCGGATAAGCCGTCTCCCCATGTTGAGAAATGTCAAGCCCAACCAACTCATCCTTTTTGTCAACTCTAAGCGGCGTAAATATTCTAACAATTCCTGCGCAAACTAAAGTTCCAACCACAACCACTAAAAGCGTTACAAGAATTCCAAGAATTTGAGCTACAAATTGTTCGGTTTGACCAAAAATTAAACCCGGTTTTGCAAGCTCGTTGATCTGCGGATTTGCAAAAACGCCCGTCATTAAACCGCCCCAAATTCCGCCAACGCCATGACATCCAAAAGCATCCAATGCATCGTCTATTTTTACAATTTTCTTTATTAAGAGTATTCCAAAATAACATGCAATAGTTGTTGTGACGCCGATGATCAAACTTGCCCAAATAGATACAAAACCGGCCGCAGGCGTAATGCCGACAAGCCCTGCTATAACGCCCGTGCAAGCTCCAATTAAAGTCGGCTTACCTTGTTTTATAACATCCATCAACATCCATGTAATGAGAGCCGCCGCCGCTGAAATTGCCGTTGTCATAAAAGCATGAGCCGCAAGCCCATCGGCAACTAAGGCGCTGCCGGCATTAAAACCAAACCAGCCAAACCACAGCAAAGCCATACCTAACACAATAAAAGGTACATTGTGAATACGATAAGCAGTTTGTTCATAGCCGATTCTTCTGCCAAGCAAAATAGCAAGTATAAGCCCTGTGGCGCCTGAACTTATATGCACCACATCGCCGCCTGCAAAATCCAAAGCGCCAATAGTTGAACCGATAAGACCGCCCCCCCATACCATATGCGCCAATGGATAATAAATAATGATAGACCATAACGCAATAAAAATAAAAAGGGCTTTAAATTTCATTCTGCCCGCTACTGAGCCGGTGATGATAGCAGGGGTTATTAAAGCAAACATCATTTGAAAAGCTATAAAAACAAAAGTTGGAATTGAGCCGCTCGTATCTTGGCCTGTGATGCCGTTGAGGCCGAAATATTTTAGCGAGCCGATAAACGCTCCGTCTCCGCCAAAAGATAAGCTGTAGCCGACTAACATGTATAAAACAATTCCTAAACCCAATATAAAAATTGAGTTCATCATATTGCTTACTGCATTTTTTCTACGTCCCAATCCTGCATAAAAAAGCGCCAGTCCCGGTGTCATTATAAAAACCAAGACCGTGCAAATCAACATAAAAGCCGTATCGCCTGAATTCATTTTTTTCTCCTATCTCCTTGTATAAACAAATCTCAAAAATTTGTGATGCATAAAACTTAAAACTCGCCTTTTTAAACTTCTAAATTTATCCTATAAGCCCTCCATTGCAAAATTTATTTTGACGTTTTGAAATTTCGTATATAAACAAAAAAAAGAGGTTCAAAAAATTTAGGAAAAAATCCTAATCTTTTGAACCTCTTTGTTCATTGCTGCAAATTTTTATTAAGTTTATAAGTATGACTATTGATAAATTAAGATATTATCTTAGCATAAGCCTAAAACATCTGTCAAGCCTAAATCTCCTTTACAAAAAAA
>JAITCX010000199.1 GCA_031282945.1 Elusimicrobiota bacterium | reverse complement strand
AAACCTGAGCTTTTAGTAAACACGCATGGGCATTTTGATCATATAGGCGCTGACGATGCAATTAGAAAACTTTTCAATGTTAAGCTTGCCGTTTGCGAGGCTGAGGTAGAAATGTTGGCGGATGCAAAATTAAACGCTTCAGTATTTTTTGGACGTTCTTTTGAAGTTAAAGATCCCGAGATAATTTTAAAGGACGGCGAAATTGTCAAAACATCTTTTTGCCAGTTTAAAGTTATTACAACGCCCGGTCACACAAAAGGGGGGATTTGCCTATTGTTTGATGATTTTATAATTACAGGCGATACGCTTTTTAAAGAGGATATAGGCAGAACGGATTTAAAAGACGGCAGTTATGAAACGCTTATAAAATCTTTAGATAAAATAAAAAAATTAGATCCAAAACTTATTATTTATCCGGGACATGGCCCTAGTTCTACTTTAGAGCATGAACTTAAATATAATTCCTATTTGAGATGAGAAATGCAGGATTATCAAGAATATTTAAATGCATTTATATCTTATATTTTTATAGAAAAGGGGCTTGCTAAAAATACTGCAGTATCTTATAGATTAGATCTAATGCAGTTCTTTGAGCATCTTTCTAAAAATAATTTAAATCTTTTTGCCATAACGCATCAAGATATAACGGAATTTTTGTTTAAACTTAAAACAGACGGTTTAAAATCATCCTCTATTTATAGAATGATGGAAAGCATAAAACAATTTTATAAATTTTTAGTTTATGAAAATAAGCTCTCAGATAATCCAGCCCAAAATATTGCCTCCCCCCGCATCGCCTCAAATATTCCAGAGATTTTATCTGTGCAAGAGGTGGATGTCCTTTTAAAATCTATTCCAGATACAAATATTATAAATATTAGAAACAGAGCGATGTTTGAGCTTGCTTATGCATGCGCTTTAAGGGTTTCGGAGCTTGTGGCTTTACGTTTTGAGGATATAAATTTTAAAGAAAATTTTTTAATTGTCAAAAACGGCAAAGGCAGTAAACAGAGGGTGGTTCCTTTTGGGCAGACGGCAAAAAATTATTTGGAAATTTATTTGAGAAATAGAAAACCAAACACAGATCCGCGTGAATTTATTTTTTATTCCAAAAAATCAAAACAAGTTTCCCGCATTACCGTTTCGCATGCGCTTAGCGCTCTTGCCAAAAAAGCGGGGTTTACAAAAAGAGTATATCCGCACATTTTAAGGCATTCTTGTGCAAGCCATTTGCTTAATGGGGGGGCGGACATTAGGTTTGTTGCAGAAATTTTAGGCCATAGTTCAATTTCCACAACGCAAATTTATACGCATTTAGATACAAAACAAATTCAACAAAAACATAAACAGTTTCATCCAAGAGGATAAAATAAAAATGCAAAACGTTAAAAAAGAATTTTCAAATTTAGAGACTTTAATTTCTATAGCTTTAAAAGAGGATGAGGTTTTAAATGACATTACCACAAAATTTTTTCTCGGCGACAGTCCAAATGCCAAAGCGGTTTTAATTGCAAAGGCGGACGGAATTTTGTGCGGAGTGGATATTTTTAAAAAAGTTTTTGAAAGCGTAGATCCAAGCTGTAAAATAGTTTCAAATTTTTCTGATGGGCAAGATATTAAAACAGGCGATAAAATTTTATATATTAGCGCCAAAGATTCAACTATTTTATCAGCTGAGCGCACTGCTTTAAATTTTATACAGCATTTATCTGGAATTGCAACCATTACAAATTCTTTTGTTAAAGCTTTGAAAAATTCTAAAGCAAAAATTTTTGATACGCGCAAAACTATTCCCGCTTATAGAGAGCTTGCAAAATATGCTGTGGTTTGCGGGGGCGGAAAAAATCACAGGATGAATTTAGCTGAGATGGCAATTATAAAAGACAATCATTTAAGTTTAATAAAAGATTTGCCAAAACAAGTAAAACTTTTTAGACAAGAATATCCGGGCATTTGCGTTGAAGTTGAATGCGAAAAATTTGCGCAAGTTCAACAAGCGATAGATGCGCGGGCGGATTTAATAATGTTAGATAATATGGGGCTTGCTGATACGCGTCAAGCTATAGATCTCATAAGGAAAAACTCAACTAAAGATTATCATCCCGAGATAGAACTTTCAGGCGGCATAAAAAAAGACGGTTTAGATAAAATTAAAGATTTAGATGTAGACAGGATTTCCATTGGCGTTTTAACCCATTCTCCGTTGGCTTTAGATATGTCTTTAGAAATAACAATTTCATAATGTTATTTTTAAAACCCAAGCGTTTTAAAGTTGTGGACTCGACTCAAAAAATTGCAAAAGAAATGGCGGCAAAAAATTGTCCGCAGGGGTTGATAATTGTTGCTGACAGACAAAAAGAATCTTATGGCAGGCTGGGGCGCAGTTGGAGCGCGGGCGTGGGGGGATTGTGGTTTTCTTTTGTTTTGCGGCCTAAAATTTCGCTACAAAAAATTTTAGTGATTGCGCCTTTAATTGCTATTGCCTTAAATAAAGCGATTAAAAAAAGTTTTAAAATTTCGTCTAAGATTAAATGGCCTAATGATATTTTAATTGAGCGAAAGAAAGTTGCGGGAATTTTAGTTGAGGCAAGCAGCAGAGGGCGCAAGGTTGATTGGCTTGTTATTGGGATTGGGGTAAATGTAAACAATCGTTTGCCGAACTTTTTACAGCAGACGGCTGCAACTTTAAAACAGGTTTGCGGTAAAAATGTTTCCAAAGAAGTTTTATTAGAATCTTTCGCAAGAGAATTTGATTTATGTTATAAAAAATTTTTAAAAGTTGGTTTTTCAAGTTTTGTAAACTTTTACAATAAAAATCTTTCATTTTATAATAGAGAAGTCATCGTTTTTACTGACGATTTATCTCAAGCAGGCATAAACAAAGGAATTGCCAAAACGGGAAAGCTCGTTTTGAAAATGCCGCAAGGCATCAAGCGGGTGTCTGCTGGAACTTTAAGGTTGGCGGACTAAATTTACAAAAGCGGGCGTTTGTTTTCTTGCATTATAATTCCTTTTTGTGGTGATAGTTTTATATATTGCCATTATGTTTTTTGTTGTTAAAGCGGAGACGGTGGTGTTGTTGTTTGTTGTTGTAGTTCTTTTTGTTTTTGTCTTGTTGTTGTCGTGTCATACCCTTTCGGGCGCTCTTTTTATTTTTTAGCCTAGCGAAAGCGGCAAAGCGCCTGTCTATGCGAAAAAAATTTTCGCATGGCACGTGGCTAAAAAACAAAAAGGAAGCGCAAAAAAATTATAAAGGGTTTGATAAAGAGAAAAGAAGTTATGAACTTTCAATGAGAAAAAATGAATTTTAAGAGAATAGACTTTAAGCGCTTGTCCTTAATGAAGAGATAGCGCAAAAAAATAAAAAGAAATAAGTTTAAAGAGTGATATTTTTCTGTTTCTCTTTTCTAAAGAGAGAATAAAGTTTTAAGTGTCGTTATTTTTCTGTTTCTCTTTTTTTAAAAAGAGAAAAATGTCTCTGTTTTCTGTTTCTCTTTTTCAAAAGAGAAATAATTTAGAATCTTTTTTACAAAAGAGAATTTGCGAGGTAGATATGGATTATAGACAAGCCGGCGTAAACATTTCCGTCGGCAACGCCCTAGTAAAAAAACTTAAGAAAAAAAATCCTGCCATTGGCGGTTTTGGCGGAATTTTTCCAATGTTAGACACGCAGTATAATTTGGTATCCTCAACTGACGGCGTGGGCACAAAATTAAAATTAGCTTTTATGTTAAATAAGCACAATTCTATTGGACAGGATTTAGTTGGGATGAACGTAAACGATTTAGTATGCGTGGGGGCAAAACCTTTATTTTTTTTAGATTATTTTGCCTGTTCTAAATTAGATCTCAAGCAAAGTGAAATTATTATAAACGGCATTTCAAAAGCCTGTAAACTTGCAGATTGCATTTTGATTGGCGGCGAAACGGCGGAGATGCCAGATTTTTATAAAGCGGGCGAATATGATTTAGCTGGGTTTGCGGTGGGATATGTGCGCAAGGGAAAAGAAATTTCGGGTAAAAACATAAAAGCGGGGGATATTGTTTTGGGGCTTAGTTCAAGCGGTCCGCATTCCAATGGATATTCCTTAAT
>JAITCX010000205.1 GCA_031282945.1 Elusimicrobiota bacterium | reverse complement strand
AAAAGAGACCCCCACCCTATATTGACAAGATTTCCTTATTGAGATATAATCCCAATAATAACTTAGGAGTTTATTATGGACAAAGCAAATTCACGCCAGACGCTTCAAAAATCCATAGTTTTTAATGCTTTGCATTCGCTCAAAGGGCATTTGAGAGCTGAGGATATTTTTGAAAGCATTCATAAAGATTTTAGCCAAATAAGCCGTTCAACTGTTTTTAGAATTTTAGGTGAATTGGTAAAACAGAAAAAGCTTTTATGTTTGCATGTTCCGTACGGGGCGCTCAGATATGATTTGCGCACCGATGAACATTGGCATTTTCAATGTAAAAATTGTATGAGGATTTTTGACGTGCCTAAAACTAAACATTTGCAGCCTCCCAAGATGGAGGAGATGCCGAATTTTGAAGTAGACGAATGCAGCGTTGTTTATTTGGGATTGTGCGATAAATGTTTGGCAAAGGCAAAAAAAGCGAAGTGACTATTTTAAAGGAGAGATCATGGCAGATTTGAAAGGAAGCAAAACAGAAGCGAATTTAAAAGCGGCATTTGCAGGGGAGTCTCAAGCTAGAAATAAATACACTTATTTCGCAGCTAAAGCTAAAGAGGAAGGGTTTGAAAGCGCCGCCGCATTTTTTAAAGAGGCCGCTAAAAACGAGAGAGAGCATGCAAAAATTTGGTTTAAACTCTTGGGCGGATTAAAGGATACAGCTGGAAATTTGGCAGCCGCAATTGAAGGGGAAGCTTATGAAAACTCCACAATGTATCCTGAATTTGCAAAAGTTGCAAAAGCTGAAGGTTTTAATGAAATTGCAAAACTTTTAGAATCAGTGGGCGAAATTGAAAAAGAGCATGAAGCCAAATTTAAAAAATTGCTTGAATGCGTAAAATCAGGATCGGCAAAAGAAACTAAATCTAGCGAACTTCCAACTTGGAAATGCAGAAGCTGCGGTTATACCGTTAAAGCAAAAGAAGCTCCAACGGTTTGCTGCGTATGCGGTCTGCAGGACATTGCATGGTCGGGTTCAAAAGCATTTATAAAAGTTCAAGAATAAGAAAAATTTATTTTTATGCATTTATGTCAAAAGCCCCGCAAGATATTTTGCGGGGCTTTTGTTTTTGTTAAATATAAATATATAACGTTTTAAATTAAATAGCTTTGCCTGTTGCGCTATCAAATAAATGGGCTTTAGAGATATCAAATTTCACATATATCTTATCTCCAAATTTTACATCTGCATTAGACCCCACTCTTGAGTTTATCTCGCAATTAGAAACAACTAAATGCAAATACACTTCGGCGCCGGTGCGCTCGGCAATCAAAACGGAAGCTTTAAAAGTTTCGCCATCTTTTTGATCCGCGGCGCTTAACGAAATATCCTCGGGACGTATCCCAAAAATAATTTTCTTATCTTTCAAATTCGGCAGTTTATCGGCGCATTTAATTTTAGTTAAGTCTATAGTTAAATTTTCATTTACGCACCAAAACTTTCCGTCTTTGCATACCAGCTCTCCCTCTATAAAATTCATTGCAGGCGAGCCGACAAATCCAGCCACAAAAATATTGGCGGGCTTATCGTATAAAACTTGGGGCTTATCAAATTGTTGAATTTGACCTTGTTTTATAACCACAATTCTATCCGCCATTGTCATAGCTTCCGTCTGATCATGCGTAACATAGACAAAAGTTGTCTGGAGTTGTTTATGCAGGAGCGAAATTTGTTTGCGCATTGAGGTTCTCAACTTTGCATCCAAATTTGAAAGCGGTTCGTCTAAAAGAAAGACCGACGGATTTCTCACCATTGCGCGTCCCAAAGCGACTCTTTGGCGTTGGCCGCCGGAGAGGGCATTGGGTTTTCTGTCTAAAAATGGGGTGAGTTCCAAAATTTTTGCGACATTTTTTACCTTTTTGTCTATTTCCTCTTTAGGCATTTTTTTAATCATCAAACTAAACGCCATATTTTTATAAACGCTCATATGCGGATAGAGCGCATAACTTTGAAACACCATTGCGATATCTCTGTCTTTAGGCGCGACATCATTTACAATCTTTTGGCCGATAAAAAGTTTGCCGCTGGTTATGCTTTCAAGTCCAGCTATCATTCTCAAAATTGTAGATTTCCCGCAGCCTGAAGGTCCAAGCAAAACAATAAATTCTTTATCCTCAAAATGCAAATTTAAATTTTCAATAACTTTCACATTATTGGGATAAATTTTTGTAACATTTTCAAAAATAATTTGCGCCATTTTGGCCCCCTAGTTTAACCTTTTACCGCGCCGGACATTACGCCTTTAATAATATATTTTTGACATACCAAATATAAAATTATTACAGGTATAATTGCCAAAATCAACATAGCCATCAATGCTCCCATATCGCGGGATCCGTATCCCCCTTGCAGATATTGTATAGCTATGGGGATGGTGCGGTAATTGCTTCCAATAACAAGATTAGGTAAAAGATAATCATTCCAAATCCACATTGTGTTTAAAATTGCAACGGTGATGCTTATTGGTTTTAGTATCGGAAAAATCACGCTAAAAAATATTCTTATAGGCGAGCAGCCGTCTATCATTGCCGCTTCCTCAATATCTACAGGAATACTTTTTATAAAACCGCTAAATAAAAATATGCTCAACCCGCTTCCAAATCCTACATATATAAGGATAATGCCTATGGGATTGTCGATGTTCAGCATATTTGCAATTTTAGACATTGTAAACATGACCATTTGAAATGGAACTATCATGCTAAAAACAAAAGCGTAATACAGACCTTTGCTGAGTTTGCTTTTAACTCTTGTTATCATCCAAGCCGTCATGGAGGTGAGCAAAACTATGGCGCAAACGCTAAAGACCGTTATAAAACAGGAATATCCAAACGCCTTCCAAAATCCTATTTTTCCAACGCCGCCTAGATAGTTAGACAGACCCGCAAAAGTTTTTGCATCGGGCAGGCTAAATGGCGAGCTGGATATAAAAAACTGGCCTTTAAAAGAGTTTATTAACACTATGGCGATTGGGGCAAGGCAAATTATACTAAGCAATGCCATGCCCACAAAAAATGCAAGATCTTTTTTCTTTTCGTTCATTTAATTTTCAATCTCCTTTTTGCGTGTAATGGCAAGTTGTATAAATGCTATAGCCGCGACCAAAATAAAAAATATAACAGCTTTTGCCTGCCCGACTCCTTCATATCCCATACGTCCATAAAATGTATTATAGATATCCAAGGCAAGCATTGCGGTTTCTCTATTTGGGGCGCCGTTTGTTAAAGCTAGATTTTGATCAAAGAGTTTAAACGAATTTGCGAGGGTGAGGAATACGCAAATTGTGACGGAAGGCATCACCTGCGGAATTTTTATATTAAACAAAATTTGGCGCGGGCTGGCGCCGTCTATTTCCGCCGCTTCAATCAAATCAGGCGAGATATTTTGTATGCCTGCGATATAAATTATCATCATATATCCCACCATTTGCCAGTTTGTCAAAACCACCAAACCCCAAAACCCGTATTTTGCGCTATAGGTTAAATCCACTCCTGCAACGTGGAGCAAAATGCCGTTTATTATCAGCTGCCAGATATATCCCAAAACAATTCCGCCGATGAGATTTGGCATGAAAAATACTGTCCTAAAGGCATTTGTTCCTCTATAATTATTTGTCAGCAAGAGGGCTAAGGCAAAAGAAATAATGTTTATTGAGATGATTGAGACGACTGCAAATTTTACGGTAAACCATAAGGCGTTTAAAAAATCTGCATTTGTTGTAAACGCTTTCACATAATTTTCAAGCCCCACCCAGCTGGCATTTGTCACGGTGGTAAAATTGGTAAACGATAAATAAATGCCAGCTAAAAATGGGATTACAAAAGCTATGCAAAAAGCCGCGATAGTAATAGCGGTAAAAACAAAATAATATCTGCTTAGAAATTTTTGCATATCTATTCCTTATAGTTTTTATTTTGCGGCTGTAGCTTGATCAGCATGGGCCGCTTCCACCGCCCATTCGGTTACAAAAACGCTTTTAACTTGATCCCAAGTTTTTTGGCCTTGCGCATAAGACAATAATGCGGCGCCGAAATCATTTTTAAATACTTGGCTTGGGAACACAACAAACACCCATGATACGCTATAGATATTTGGTTTTGCCATCCAAGCGATCACTTCTCTAGCAAGGGGATCGGTTGGCTTTTCATCGTCTGAAAAAGTATCAAACGGCGTGATAAAACCAAGATCATTGGTTACAAATTTTTTGCCGGTTGGGCTTGAAAAAAGCCACAACAAAAAGTCTGCCGCCAATTGTTGATCTTCGGGCGAAACTTGAGAATTAATTGAAAAATAATTTTCAGTGCCGATGCACAGCCCCTGTTTATTTTCGCCATTTACGCCGATATAAATCGGTAAAAATTTTATATCCTCAGCCTTCACAACATTTCCTGAGATGCCGTTTATTTGGCTCCATGCCCAGTTGCCGTTTTGAACCATTGCGGCCTCGCCCAACGCAAACTCCGCCATTGAATCGCTGACTTGTTTTGACCCAAGCAGTTTAGGATCGGTTGTGGAATTGTTGAGGTATAGATCAAAAATCTGTTTAAAGTTTTGGGAATACTTAAATGTAACTTTGTCTACTGGTTGTGAGAGATCAACATTATTATCTCTAAACTCATAAAACATTGGGACATTGGCCAAATGGGTCTGCCATCTCCAATCCTCGCCGGGTTGAAGCGATGTTGCGGCGAAAACGCCTTTAATGCCGAGATCATTTTTATGTCTCTGCATATCCTCAACGAGAGCTTTAAGTTCTGCAAAACTGTTTACATCGTCCATTGAGTTAAATCTGGTAGCTCTGTTTGGGAGCGCGAAATACTTTTGAACTATGGCATCATTATAAATTATGCCGTACCCTTCAATTGTATAGGGGATGCCGTAGACATTTCCGTTGACAGAAATTGCAAGACTCTTGTCGGATAAATGGCTATAGAGTTCGGTGTTTTTGAGATCGGCGGTATAATCTTTTGCATTTGCCCAGCCGCGGGGTCCATTGATTTGGAAAATAGTTGGAGGGTTTGATTTTGCGGCCTCAGCTTTAAAAGTTTGCTCATAGGTGCCGGAGGCGGCCGTTGCTACTCTTAATCTTACGCCTGTTTCAGCCTCATAGGCTTTGGCGATTTTGTTGTAAACATCGGCGACTTCTGGTTTAAAGTTTAACAGATAAACTGTCTTTTGGTTTTTAGAACTTTTAGAACAGGCTATCAAACCAAAAACTAGAAGCGGGATTAAGGCAAGTAGAATTTTCTTCATTTTCTTATCTCCTTTTTTTATTGGCAAAATAAAAACTTTGCCTTTGTATATGCAATGGTTTGCATATTTTATATGAATTTTTATTTTTTTCTTTTTCTAGTTTAATTACATTATATATTAAATTTAAAAGCAAATGAGAAATGAAATGCGGAAACTTTTGATTAAACGCCAAATGAATTTATGTTGCAGTTTGGAAATGGGGGATGAAATATGCTTAAGAATTTTGCTTTTTAGAAAAATGTTAAAATAAATTAATCCAGATAAATTTTTATAGAGGGACTATCATGAAAAAACAACTTGAAACAAAAAAGAAAGCTCAAAAAATATTTGATAAATCTGCGGCGCTAATTCCCCTTGCAATTCAAGAGTTTTCGCAATTGCGCAATGAGGGATGTATCTATATAGACAAAACAAAAAGCATATTAAAGATGTTGAGTTTGCGGCGCGTTTATTTTTTATCCAGACCGCGCAGATTTGGAAAATCTCTTTTAATTTCAACATTAGACTCTCTTTTTAGAGGAGAAAAGCAATTATTTAAAGGTCTTTATATTTATGATAAATGGGATTGGAGCGAAACTTATAATGTCATTAGGCTCGACTTTACTTTAGAGGCAATGTCAACGCCGCAAGAGTTAAGGGATGGTTTGGCGCAAACATTAAATGATATTGCCGCGGCAAATGCGATAACTTTAAATAGCTCTAGTTTGCCAAAAATATTTTTTGAGCTAATAAAAAAACTCTATGAATTAAACGGCAGGCAAATTGTTATTTTGGTAGACGAATACGACTTGCCGATTTTAGA
>JAITCX010000171.1 GCA_031282945.1 Elusimicrobiota bacterium | reverse complement strand
GAAAAAACTTAGCGGTTTTGAAAAAACAATTTTGAGCATGGCGTTGTTTGTCGTTGTCGTATCTTTGTTTTTGTCGTGTCGTGCTATCTCCCGCGCTCTTTTTATTTTTTAGCCTAGCGCAAGCGGCAAAGCGCCTGTCTATGCGAGAAATTTTTTTCGCCAAGAGGGCAAGGAAACTGGAAGTTTCTTTGCCCTCACCCATGCGGGCGTGACAGTACAGAATGTTGTCTGTCACGTCAAGAGAAGAGTCGGCGCGGGGGCGAAAAAAATTTTCGCATGGCGCGTGGCTAAAAAATAAAAAATGAGCGCAAAAAAATATAAAGAAATAAGTTGAAAGAAAATCATTTTATGTATATCTTTGGAAAAGGGTTAAGAGTCGTTAGGAAGTTTTGTTTCTTTTTTAAAAGAAATAATTTCAGTACTCTTTTTTATAAAAGAGTTAAGTTAGTTTTCTGTTTCTTTTTTTCAAAAGAGAAATAATTTCCAACACTTTTTTACAAAAGAGAATTTCACCCTTGATTAAGGTCCGCTAAAATTCATAAAATACAAAGATATTTGCTTTTAAGTATCCATTAAATAAATCTTGTTTAGGACAAACAAATAAATGAAACGACTGAAACAATTAAAGATAGTTTTGCTTGGCATATTTTTGTTGTCGGCATTTTGGCAACAATCTTTTGCTGGAAAAACTTTAGTAGTAGACACTCCAACCACAAAAATTATTGAATACGGCAGTTATGAAATAGGTTTTAAAGTTTTTGACGGCGGGGCTGTAGAACCCGAACTTTTATTTGGCATTTTCAATTTTTTAAATCTCGGCATTTCTTGGGAAGTTTTAGATTTATTAGGTCATGAGCAAGCAGATCCTGCAATTCCGGCAGCGCAGGCCAAGGTTCAATTATACAGCGGCAACATGGCTTTTCCAGCGATAGCGATTGGCTATGACGGGCAGGGCTATATTCACAAATCAGATGCAAAAGATAGATATTATCAAGAGCCGATTGGGCTTTATTTAGTTATAGGCAAAGAAGTTATAAGCGAAGGCGCTATCATGAATATCGGCATAAATTCCTATGCTTTAACAAATGACGATATCTATGGTTTTCTAAATTTAAGCGTTCCTATTGGCTCGGAATATTTTTTATTTCTCGCGGAGTTAGATAGGATAAGAGACATGAGTAAGACCAGATTAAATTTAGGTTTGCGGATAATTTTGCAGGACGGTTTTTTAGTGGACTTAATAGTTAGAGATTGTTGGGGGGCGCCCGGAAATAATTTATATCCCAATGATAGAATTCTCTCTTTGAGTTATACAGGGCAGTTTTAGTTATTGCATAAAATTGTTTTCTAATAATTCTGAAAATGGCGAGTTCGTTTATACTGATGGGTATACAATCTGGATCAACGCAACAGGCAAGCCTGCTAAGTATCCTTATTATTGAGCCATGGAAATCGGAGTCCTAACCTTTACCTCATGTATTATTTATTAGGTAAAGCGTATAACAATTCTAAGGGAGTAAAGAAAATGGAAATTTTAAAAACGGTTATATTAATTCTATTTATATTACTTTTTATGGTATCGGTTACGAAAACGATGCCATGTTTAACACTAACTATTGCCTCAGCAATTTTTAGAGCCTTTGAAACTATATCTGCTAATCTTATTATAAAATTATTGTACGCAGAAATCATAAGTAAAAAATCTGCGCTTGCATTACTTGATAAAATAGATATTCTTGCTTGTAAATTAAATGAAAAAATAGATGAATATAACAACAGCATTTGAGAAAGTTGGAGTCTTGAATGTAAGGGCGCAGGCGTTTTTTGCGCTTTTTAAAAAATAGTAATTGTTTGCGCTATAGTTTAGAAGTTTACGGGCAGTTAAATTTTAGGAGGTTGCATGGAAACGAAGTTTGACTTTGAAAAGCCAATAGAAGTTCTTGATAAAGAAATTCAGGATTTAAAAGATGCCGATCCAGATTTAACTGCAAAAACGCTTATAAAAATAAAAACGCTTGAGAAAAAAAGACAAGCGGTATGTGAAAAAATTTATACAAATCTCACTCCTTGGCAAAGAATCCAAATTGCCCGCCATCCTCAAAGACCTTATTCCGCTGATTATATAAAAATGATATTTGAAGGTTTCCTAGAATTGCATGGCGACAGGACATATGGAGACGACCATGCGCTTTTATGCGGTATGGCTTTTTTAGATGATAACCCTGTTATGATAATAGCTCATCAAAAGGGGCGTACCCTAGAGGAAAATATGGACAGAAATTTTGGGATGGCTCATCCCGAAGGCTATAGAAAGGCTATGCGTTTAATGGATCTTGCGGAAAAATTTAATCGACCGATAATTACTTTTGTAGACACTGCGGGGGCGTATCCCGGCATTGCCGCTGAGGAGCGCGGCCAAGCGGAAGCCATTGCTACAAACTTGCGCGACATGTCGGATTTGAGCGTCCCAATTTTATCAATCATTATTGGGGAAGGCGGTTCAGGCGGGGCATTGGGGATAGGCGTTGCAAATAAAATTCTCATGCTTGAAAATTCCTATTTTTCTGTCATCTCTCCTGAGGGGTGCGCCGCCATACTTTTTAGGGATGCGGCCAAAGCGGAAGAAGCGGCGCAGGCCATGAAAATTACAGCTCAAGATTTATTAAATTTCAAAGTGATAGATAAAATTATTCCCGAGCCTCTGGGGGGCGCGCATTTAGATCCAGAAAAAACTGCTGATAATATTAAAGTTAATATTGAGAAATATTTAGATATATATTCTAAAATGGGGAAAAAAGAAATTAGGCATGACAGGTATGAAAAATTTAGGAATATGGGAATTTATCAAAACAAAAATCTTAAGCCGGCGGTAAAACTTAAGAAAAAATAAGGAGGAACAAAAATGCCATTAGTAACAGGAAAACAGATTTTAGATGAAGCGAAGAAAGGCGGTTATGGAGTTGGCGCTTTTAATGTCAACGACATGGAACAGATTCAGGCGATTATGGCGGCGGCGGAAGCGACAGGTTCGCCGGTAATAATTCAGGCCAGCAGGGGCGCATTAAAATATTCCAATTTTATATATTTGGGTTATTTGATGAAAGCGGCGGTGCTAGACAATCCGGGCATTCCTGTGGCGATGCATTTAGACCACGGCAATTCTTTGGAGACTGCCAAGAAAGCAATTGAGCTTGGTTTTTCATCGGTGATGATTGACGGATCTCTCATGGAGGACGGCAAGACTCCTTCAACTTATGATTACAATGTTAAGGTTACGAAGTCTGTTGTAGAGTATGCGCATGCTAGGGGCGTGTCGGTTGAGGCTGAAATTGGAACCTTAGGCGGCATAGAAGACGGCGTGGGTTCGGGTAAAATTCATTTAACCGATCCAAAAGAAGCTAAAAAGTTTGTAGATGAGACAGGCGTTGATTCTTTGGCGATTGCCATTGGGACCTCGCATGGCGCCTATAAATTTAAAGGGGCGGCCAATCTTGCTTTTGACGTATTAAAAGAAGTCCGCGCTTTAATAGACATTCCAATTGTTTTGCATGGCGCATCTTCGGTACCCAAAGAATTGGTAGACGAGATCAATAAATACGGCGGTCAAATTCCGGGTGCAACGGGAGTTCCTCTCGAGAGTTTGCAGAAAGCTATTGCTTTAGGCGTGCAAAAGATAAATGTAGATACGGACGGGCGTCTTGCTATGACGGGAGCGATCAGAAAAGTATTTGCTTTAGAGCCTGAGAAATTTGATCCCCGCGATTATCTTGGACCGGCCAGAACGGCTTTAACGGAGCTTATAAAATCTAAGATGTTAGCTTTCAAAACCAACGGCCATTCAAATGATTATGAGCCGATTTCGCTTGAACAAATGAAAGAGTTTTATGCAAAGAAATAAGGAGGCAAAATGTCGCTTTACACGGTAAAAAAAGTGCAGCCGCTAGGCGTTGTAAAAGTTGGCGCTTGCATTGGGCTAGTCTTGGGCTTTTTG